>CAYOBT010000354.1:0-3411 GCA_964402205.1 uncultured Anaerolineales bacterium | reverse complement strand
ACTATCCACGTCACCGATGAGCGCGATGGCAAAGAGATGGGGTTCCATTTCGAGGGGGGCATCCAGTCCTTTGTGCGATACATGAACCGACGACGGCGCGTGCTGCATGATCCGTTCTATGTCGAGCAAGAGATCGAGGGCACGACGGTTGAGGTGGCTCTCCAGTACACCGATGGCTATGCCGAATCGGTATACGCGTTCGCCAACAATGTGAACACTGTCGACGGTGGCACGCACCTTACCGGCTTTCGGTCTGGCCTCACCCGTTGCCTCAACGACCATGCGCGCAAAGGCAACTATCTCAAAGAGAAGGATCCCAACCTGGCGGGAGAGGACGTGCGCCAAGGATTGACGGCCATCGTCTCCGTGAAGCTGGCAGAGCCGCAATTTGAGAGCCAGACCAAGGCCAAGCTGGGGAACAGTGAGCTGACAGGCCAGGTCGCCAGCGTTTTCTCCGAAGCCTTTGCCAAGTGGCTCGACGACAACTCGCGAGATGCCTCCACCATCGTGCGCAAAGCGGTCACTGCCACGCGTGCGCGCATCGCGGCAAGGCAGGCCCGCGATCTCGTCGTCCGGAAAAGCGCGCTCGAAAGCAGCACCCTCCCTGGCAAGCTGGCCGATTGCTCAGAGCGCGATCCCGCCAACACCGAACTGTTCATCGTCGAGGGACCGTCGGCTGGGGGCTCGGCGAAACAGGGCAGACGACGCCGTTACCAAGCTATCCTGCCACTACGTGGCAAGATCCGCAATGTCGAAAAAGCGCGCATGGATCACGCCCTCAAGAGCAACGAGATCCGCGCCTTGGTGCAAGCCCTGGGATGCGGCGTCGGGGAGCAGTTCAACCTCGGCAACTTGCGCTATGGCAAGATCATCATCATGACGGACGCCGATGTCGATGGCGCGCATATCACGACGCTTCTGCTCACGTTCTTTTTCCGGTACATGGAGCCACTCATCCGCGAGGGGCACCTCTACCTGGCACGGCCGCCGCTCTATCGCATCACCACGTCCAAGAGCTCCCGCTATGTGTACAGCGAGGAGGAAAAGGACGCGGCCGTTGCAGAGCTGAAGCGATACGATCTGCAACGCTACAAGGGCCTCGGTGAGATGAACCCAGAGCAGCTCTGGACCACCACCATGGATCCGGAGAACCGCACCATCGTCCAGGTAGCGCTGGACGACGCGGCAGCCGCCGATCAGACCTTCGATATGCTTATGGGCAGCTCAGTCCCGCCGCGTCGTCGCTTTATCCTGGCGCACGCCAGTGAAGTGAGCAACCTGGATATCTAGAAAGCCGCTAGGGCAGCGGCATCTCTAGCCTCACTTGGGGCACGCCTCGAAGCGTTACCGGTCCCAGGATCCCCGAGGCCAGCTCTTCCTCTGACGGATGCGCCCACGGCTGATCCGAATCCGCATGACGCACCGCGATATAGTTGGCGAGGGTGTTCGACACCTCCACCACCAGCTCGTTCCGACCTGGGTGCGCGTCCGTCAGCGTGAAGGTGTACGGCGCCCAGAGGCGGTCGCCCACTAGCTCGCCGTTGAGAGAGACGCGCGCTGCGACCTTGACCCGCCCCAGATCGAGCACGAGCCGCTGGCCTTGGAGAGCATCGGGCAGTTCGAACCGCTGCACATAGCGCCCAGTTCCGGAAAAGCCGGCGAGTCCCTGGTCCGTCCAGCTACCAGTACACATCGCTGTCGGCACACCATCCTCAGGGAACATCAGCTCGAGGCGATCCATATCATCGTACCAGTGCTCGTGCTCTGGGAACGGCAGCACCGAGAACTCCCACCTGTCTCCCAGATCAAGCGCCGAGCTCGGACCGTCCGCTCGTCCTTCCAACCGGTACGCAGTGCCGTCGATCTCGATCTGCGCCCATGCGTCGCCGCCTTCGGGCAAGAGGCCTTCAACGATGGCACGGTGGTTCTGGATTCGCAGTTTTGGCGCCGCTATGTTCGTCGCCACGACATGAGGACCCGGATCCCCCTCGTGGATCAACACAAAGGTGCCATCGTACGGCTCAAAGGAAAGCGGCAGCACCATGCCGGTGTCGACCACCCTAAAGCGCGCGACAGGCGTTCGTTCGCCCGTGACTGGATCCCACCGCTCAGGCCGCCCCGTGACCCGCAACGTCACCTCTGTCTCTAGCGCGTGATCGAGCCGGCTGGTCAGGTAGAAGAGCTGCACTCCCTCTAGGCTGCGCTGCTGCACGTCGATGCCCCAATCGGCGACTCGGACGTTGGGCTGGAGCAGCGACATCACGCCATCGAGCTCAGCCTGAAACCCACCGTCGAACAGTCGCGCGCGGTTCGCCCCGCTCCCATCGGCTGACTCGCGCTGCCAGATCTCGCGGACCAGCGCCTGCACCTCTACATCATGCTCTGGCCCGTCGCTGGCGCGCTCGGGAAGGCAGTGCAGTGCCACCACCGTCCCCCCCGATCGCCAGTAGCGAGCGATCTTTCTCAGGGTCTCTAGGCGAATGGTGCGAACGGCGGGCAGCACAAGGATGTCGAACGATTCGTTGCCGGTATCCAGTGCGCCCCTGACGACATCGGCACGCTGCAAAGTATCATCGTCCAGGATGTCGCAGTCAACCGTGCGCTCTCGGAGTCCTTCAATGATGGCCCTGTAGCGGCTGTCGGTGACGACCGCCGGCAGCCCATCCTCAAACTTGTCGGCCGTCATCCAAGAGCCAGGCAGATCCAGCACGTTGGTGTGCACGCCCCGCAACCAACCGTCGGCGAGAGCATAGTCAGCCCAAACGCTCTCGATGGGATAGAACACTGCTACTTGCGCCACGTGCGTCCCCCGCGTCAACAGATAGCTGGTCCGGGAAACGAGATCGGCAAAGTGATGGTAGTGTCGCCAATAGGGCTGGCGGAAGAACATAGAGGGGGGGCAATCGTACCAGCGGTAGCCGATGTCATCGGGAGCCGGCGGGATGGGCACTGTGTCGCTAATACTGTAGAAAAAGGCGTGAGGCACCAGCAAGTCAACGCCGTGGACGAACTCCCACTGCATCTGCCAACGCATCCACTGCGGCTCGGCAGCCCAACCCGCCAGCGCATAGGTCTCGCTCATGACACGGTCGCGACCATAGCTGTGGGCTATGGAAGCAGCCAGCTTTGGAACGCTCGAAGGGATGCGTCCCGGGAAGATCCAGTCGATGCCAGGGACGCTCAGATGGCGCAACTGGCGAAAGGCGCTCGCCATAAAGCGCGTGTTGAGGATGAGGTTCTCCTCAAGGAGCAGGTGCCCGCCTAGGTCGAGCCCATGGTCCTCGCACCAGGTGCCACAGCGCTCGAAAAAGCTCTCTTCGTACTGCGTCGCCAGCGTGTCATAGTAGTCGCAACGTACCTTGGCCGTGCGCTCACCACCCTCGTACCAGAGCAGCGGCAGTTCAGGCGCCA
>CAYOBT010000353.1:0-3412 GCA_964402205.1 uncultured Anaerolineales bacterium | reverse complement strand
GAACGATGAGATAGAGGGGATCACGATCCTCACAGCGATCGAGGTCGACATCCTAGAAGATGGCACCCTCGACCTTGCCGACGAGGTGCTCCGGCGCCTCGACATGCGCGTCTGTGCCATTCACTCGCATTTCGACTTGCCCCGCGATAGGCAAACGGAACGCATCCTGCGAGCGATGGATAATCCCAATGCCAATATCCTGGCGCATCCCACTGGCCGGCGGATTGGCCAGCGCCGGCCCTATGACGTCGATATGGTGCGCGTGATGAAGGCGGCCCTGGAGCGGGGCTGCTTCCTGGAGATCAACGCCCAGCCCGAGCGCCTCGATCTCGACGACGCCTATGCCAAGATGGCGCGGGACATGAGCCTCAAGCTGTCGATCAGCACCGATGCCCACAGCGTGCCCGAGCTCGACTTGATGCGATACGGCGTTGGCCAGGCTCGGCGCGGTTGGCTGGAAGCTGGCGATGTGCTGAACACCCGCTCTCTGGGCGACTTGCGTGAGCTTCTGAAAAGATAGGGGAGAGATGCCTGACCGCGAGCTGAAACCAGATGTATCGCCCCGCAAGATCGACGATCGGGACGAGGCTCGCAGGGCGGCCAACGCGCTGCGTGAGGCGATCCGCTACCACAACTATCGCTACTATGTGCTTGACGATCCTGTCATCTCGGATGCCGAGTACGACGCCCTGATGGCGGACCTGCGGACGCTGGAGGACGAGTTCCCAGGGCTCCAGAGCCCCGACTCGCCGACGCAGCAGGTAGGCGGCGAACCACGCAAAGAGCTGGGCGTGGTGGAGCACCCCTACCCGATGCTGAGCCTGAGGGCTGTGGACAAAAGCGAGGTCCGCCGCTGGGATGAGAACTGCCGAGAGGAGCTGGGGCTAGAAGCCCTCGATTACGCGGCTGAGCCCAAGTATGACGGGCTGGCCATCGAGCTGCTGTACGAGGACGGTCGCCTATCGGTGGCCGCGACGCGCGGCGATGGCGACAGCGGCGAAGACGTGACGCCCAACGTGCGGACGATCAAGGAAGTGCCCCTCGTGCTGCTTGACCGACACGGGGATACCCCGCCAGAGCGCCTGGTTGTGCGGGGCGAGATCTATATGCGGCTGGACGAATTCAAGGCCCTCAACGAGGTGCGGACGGAGCAGGGAGAGGATGCCTTTGCGAATCCGCGCAACGCGGCAGCGGGCTCGGTGCGTCAGCTCGATCCGAGCGTAACGGAGAAGCGGCCGCTGCACGTGTTCTTCTACGGGGTGCCCCACGCGGCCGAGCTCGGCTTTGACAGGCAGACAGCGCTCCTCGAGGCGCTGCCCGAATGGGGGCTACGCACCAACGACGAGCGAATGCGCGTCTGCTCTAGTGTCGACGAGCTTCTGGCCTATCATCGCGACATGAGCGATGTGCGTGATGACCTGCCCTATGGGATCGACGGGGTTGTGTTCAAGGTGAACCGCCTGGATGCGTGGGAGACGCTGGGCACCCGCAGTCGCGATCCACGCTGGGCCATCGCCCTCAAGTTCGAGCCACGGCGAGCGACCACCGTCGTCGAGGACATCGACGTGCAGGTGGGACGCACAGGCAAGCTGACGCCAGTGGCACACCTGGAACCCGTGCAGGTCGGCGGGGTCGAGGTGACCCGAGCGTCGCTCCACAACCAGAGCGAGATCGAGCGCAAGGACATCCGCATCGGCGACACGGTGCTCGTTGAGCGAGCGGGTGATGTCATCCCTCAGGTGGTCAAGCCACTCAAAGAAGAGCGCGACGGTTCTGAAGACAGGTTCCACATGCCCGACGAGTGCCCAGTCTGTGGCACCGACGTGGTGATGAGCGAGGACAAGAAGCAGGCGCACTGTCCCAATGTGAGCTGCCCGGCGCAGCTCCGCGAGAGGCTGACGCACTATGCCTCGCGGCAGGCGCTCGACATCGAGGGGCTGGGCACCAAGCGAGCGCAGCAGCTAGTGGACGCAGGGCTCATCGAACGGATCTCTGACCTCTATGCGCTAACCGAGGACGATCTGCTGTCACGCGAGCGCTACGGGCGAACATCGGCACGCAACCTACGGCGCGAGATCGAGGCGAGCAAAGAGACAACGCTATCCCGATTCATCTATGGCCTGGGCATCCCGCTGGTGGGCGAGCATCTCGCCCGCGTGCTCGCGCGGCAATACGAGACCCTGGATGACCTGATGGCAGCCAACGAAGACGAGCTGGAGGCGGTCGATGAGATCGGGCCGCAGGTAGCCCACAGCATCGCCGTATCCCTCGATGAGGACGAGACACGGCGCACCATCGGCGAGATCCGGGACGCGGGGATGACGCTGGAGAACCGCCTGTGGGAAGAGGGCGCGAGGCCGCTGGACGGGTTGACATTCGTCTTTACCGGCGAACTCGATCGCTGGACGCGGGACGAGGCCAAGCGCTTTGTCGAACGCCTCGGCGGGCGGGCCACGTCGAGCGTGAGCGGCGAGACCGACTATGTGGTAGCCGGGCCTGGCGCGGGCTCCAAGCTCGACGAGGCCCAGGAGCGCGACGTCTCTGTGCTGGACGAGGAGGGATTTGTGGCGACGGTCGAGGAGCGAGGCGGCGAGGTGGCATCCGACTGATCCTGAAGCGGAGCTACGCTTAGCTGCCAGGCCCGGGCATGGGCGGCCAACGCGTGATGGAACAGAGCGACGCGCGGGGTCGTGGCCCAGCGCCGCAAGGAGCTGACCGTATGCCAGCTTGGCTTGCGAGCGGGAGAGGTTCCGCGCCGCGGCTGGGAGCGCGGGAGTTCGAAACGGGCGCTGGCGTCCAGATAGCTGCGTGACGCTCCACCAGACCCGGGGCCATCCACGAAGCGGTCGCCACGCTGAGGGTTGCGCGTCTCGTGGCTCTTGCGGTAGACTGCATCAATCGAACCGTTAGCATGCCGTTAGTTCGTGGTCCGATGATCTCCTGGGCGGAACACCCGCAAGACAAAGCCAGCTCTTGCTAGGGTTGCGCGCGTTGTGCTTGGTATGCCAATGACAAGGAGTGTCATCCCATGGCTCTGCGCAATCGCCGTCCTCTGGCCACGCTGTTGCTGTTGGTCACGGTAGCGGCCTGTGGCCGCCTCCCGATGCCCGAGCCGAAGGTCGCGCCCGCCGAACCCCAAGCCACGGCCCCCGCCGCCGCTACCCAAGCCCCACGGGCCAAGCCCAGAGCACAAGACCAAGCGGAAGCGGTGTCGACGGCGACGGCCACACCTACCGAGAGCTCCCCGCCAGCGACCGCTACCGCCACCTCAACGCACACGCCTACCTCTGGTGGGGCCCCGCCCCCCACCGAAAAGCCAGCGGCAAGCCGCTGCGCAGGGCTCTCTGGCCAGCTTGAGATCCAGGTGCTCGTGGGCCCCGCGGAAGCCGTGGGACTGGAGCCGGTCGCCGTA
>CAYOBT010000352.1:0-3413 GCA_964402205.1 uncultured Anaerolineales bacterium | reverse complement strand
AAGTTGGGATCGCTATCGAGGGATAGGTGACCGTCGCGTGCCGTGCGCGCAGCGTCGCGGCAGGCCACTAGGCTGAGCGAGCTAGTCTTGTGTATCCTCGTAGTAGGCTGGCCTGTCCTCTTGCCAGCCCGGCCACACCGGGCGCATCTGCCCAAAGCCATTCACGTCTTGCTCGAGCCCGTCCAGTCCGGGGTCAACGTGCGCCACGAACCAAGCATCCAAACGACGCCGCATGTCTCGAATACGGGTTGCTTGGGCCGGATCATCGACCAGGTTGGTGCGCTCGTCGGGATCGTTGACCAGATCCCAGAACTCGTTGGGGCCGTCGGGATGACGCATCACGTACTTGCTTTGGGACGTGCGGATCATGCGGGTGTTGCCATATTCGTCATAGATCACCACGTCATCGCGCCCCGCATCGGGCTCACCCCTCAGCGCCAAGGCAAAGGAACGTCCCACGAGATCGCGGCCCTGTGGGGAAGGCAAGTCCACATACTCTATCAGCGTAGGCATCAGATCGTAGGCCGAGGCCATGCCGTCATACACCGTGCCCTGGGGAATGCGTCCAGGGTGACTGGCGATGAACGGCACGCGGATCGAGTTCTCGTACATGTTGCGGGGGCTGGTCCCGTTGCCCTTGCCCCAGAAGCCGTGGTGCCCACAAGAGAACCCATTGTCGCTGGCAAAGATCACCAGCGTGTTCTCGCGCAGGCTCGTACCGTCCGCAGACTGGTGCGCATCCAGCCAGTCCAAGATGCGTCCGACGTTGGCGTCCATGGCAGTGACAGCCGCGAAATACCCCTTGAGTAGCTCGCGATCCCCAAGGCGCTGGTTCGATAGCTCGGTGGCCCAGGGATGCGGAGGCTCTTGCGGGCAAGAGGCAAAGGCGCAATCGTCGTAGGAATCGACGATATCCTGAGGATGGCCGGTCCAAGGGCTATGCGGCGCGGTATAGTGGACGCTCAGGTAGAATGGCGCGGCATCGCCCGCGTGCGCGTCGAGAAAGGCTAGCGCGTCGTCGGTGATGGCGTCGGTGACATAGCCAGGCTCGGTGAGCAGCTCGCCGTCGCGAACCATGGGCGCGCCATGGTAGGGGCCTCCGCCCGCCTGGTGCACGTACCAATGGCTGAAGCCATGCTGAGGGAGCTGGCTGGCGCCCAGATGCCACTTGCCGCTGATGCCGCAGGTCCAGCCATGCTCAGCGAGGATATCGGTGTAAGAGAGTTCGTCTCGCAGGTAGGCGGCCGCGTCGGGCCCCACGTTCCCCTCGCGGATCCAGTCGTGGACGCCATGCTGCGACGGAATGCGCCCCGTGAGAAAGGTAGCGCGGCTTGGCGAGCAGACGGGCGTCGCCACGAAAAAGCTCCCGAACCGCATACCCTCAGCGGCTAGTCGGTCGAGGTTGGGCGTGCGGATCTCTGGGTTGCCATAGCAACCCGCGGCCCAGACGCCCTGGTCGTCGGTTAGCACAAAGACGATGTTCGGTCGCGATGGAGACATGCGTCCTCCCGGTCAGATAGGTCGAGATGGGCGTGCGCTGATCCAGGCCATCGTAGGCGGCGGGGGGAACGGGGTCAAGAGGGCACCGCCTCAAGCAGCCGCTGCCCCCCATGCAAGCTCCCCCTCTCTGGGACTAGCTTTCCCTCCAAAGCCAGGCTATCATGAGATCAGCGCCGGCACGCCAGGTGCGGTCGTCAGCACGGCTACGCACGTCATTGGATCGGCCCGATGCGACGAGAGCGAACAGCGCGACGCACCCGTATGACGGGATCCGAAGGAGCAACACCCATGGACTATTTCGTCAGCAACAAACCGGGCGGCAGGGGTAACAACGCCAACGATGGCACCAGTGAAGCGACTCCTTGGCGAGACTTTGCTCCGGTGCACATGCGCACGCTGCAGCCAGGCGACAGGATCCTGCTAGAGCGCGGCTCTTGCTGGAACCAGGAGCTGCTCATCGACGATTCGGGGACCGAGGACGCTTGGTGCGAGCTAGGCGCCTATGGCAGCGGCCCCCGCCCGAAGATCATCCGCAACGGCGACGCCGTCGAGCGCGGCATCCGCATGACCAACGTCTCTTACTGGCACGTGCACGACCTCGAGGTCGGGCATGCCGGGATCGGCATTCTGGTCATCTATGATACGCCAGGCCACGCGGGCTTGCGTCTCGAGGACATCTTTGTCCATGACTGTTACGGCATCAACGTGGGCTGGTTCCCCGCGGAAGGCGCCGCCCGAAAGCAGGCGGAGGAGGATCGCTGCAGTCTCTCCTCTGGCATCTGGATCACCTGCGAGCCGATGGAGCTTGACGCAGGCGAGTATGTGATGCGCGACATCGTGCTGGACCGCATCGAGGGCACGTACAATGCGGACAGCGTGGCTATCACGCCGAACAGCAAGGCCTTCAGCGGACACCGTGAGGGCGAGGTGAGCTACCCGATGCGTGATATCGTGCTCAACCACCTCAACTTTCACGACGATGTGGCCCCCAACCCCGGCGGCATCCCCGATACGCTGCGCCTGATCCACTGCGAGAACGCCTTGGTGCAGAACTCGCTCTTTGATAACGAGTGCGGTCGCCACACCAACAGCGGGACGGCCATCGTCCTCATGGTGGGCATGAAGGACCTGACCTATGTCAACTGCAGCTTTACCCGGACGCCGGATACGGGCTCGCACGATCAGTGCGCCATCGATTTCGAGAGCACGAACCGCAACGTCCGCGTGCGTAGCTGCTACTTTGGCCAGAACGCTGGGCCTGGCGTCGAGTTCCTGGACATCTGGGGCGAAAAGTGCTTCAGCTTGGACCACGAGGTCTCTGGCAGCGCTTTCGAGGAGAACGGCTGGAGCACCCACGGCGGGCAGGCTGGCTCGGGCGGCATCCATCACTATGGCGGCAACTTTGCCTCCGCCGTTATCCGCGACAACGTGGTGTACGAGCCCGGTAAGCCGCTCTATCACGGCGAGTTTGTCAACTTTCGGCTGATCAACAACCTGGTGGCCGAGCAGCCACTTTCCAACGCCATCCACGGCTTCTCTGACGAGCAAGGGCTGAACGGGTGGCGCTACCAGATGCGTGGCGCATCCGGCGATTGGCGCGATCTCGTAGCCTTTGGCGAGGAGCAGCAGACCTGGTCAGCCGACGGCGATACTGCCGCGGCCTGGGTGAGCGCTATGGAGCAATGCACGCTCGACGACGATGTCGCCGTGGCACGGACGTGGCAGGCGGAGCGAGCCGGCACTGTCGCCATCCGTGGCTCTGCGCTCAAGACATACGCCGAGGGCGCCGACGCCACCGTGCAGGTCTCGCTCAACGACGCGGTCATCTGGGGACCCCAACAGGTCGTCGGGGACGACTGGGATGGTGCCGAGGCCCATATCGACGGATTGAAGGTTACGGCGGGCGATCTGAT
>CAYOBT010000351.1:0-3439 GCA_964402205.1 uncultured Anaerolineales bacterium | reverse complement strand
CCGGTGGCATCGCATCCTGCCAGCAGCACCGCCGCGATCAAGGCCAGGGCCAGCCCCCGTCGCCAGACGGATCCCCTCATCGCACACCTCCTGCTCTTGCTTTGCGCCTATTGTACGCAGGCCGCCTTGTGAGGCAATGGTGATGGGCGTCATCGGTGCTGGCATCCGCCTACCCCTCTGGCGTATAATGCCCCCAGCGTACGGATCGAGGAGGTCCCCATGTCGATCCCAAGCACCATGCGCGCCATGGTTATGGAGCGCGCCGGCGAACCCCTGAAGCTGCGCCACGTCCCCGTCCCGCGGCCGGCCCCGCATCAGGTGCTGCTGCGCGTGCGGACCTGTGGCGTCTGTCGGACCGATCTCCATGTCCTAGACGGCGATCTGCCCAACCCCAAGTTGCCGCTGATCCTGGGCCACGAGATCGTCGGCACCGCGGTGGCGGTAGGCGAGGCCGTGGACGACGTCGCCATCGGCGAGCGCATCGGGGTCCCCTGGCTGGGCACCACCGATGGCACCTGCCGCTACTGCCAACGCGGCCACGAGAACCTCTGCGCCAACGCCGGGTTCACTGGCTATACGCTCGATGGTGGGTATGCTGAGTATACAGTGGCCGATCACCGCTACTGCTTCCCGCTGCCCGACAGCTATGACGATCTCCACGCGGCGCCGCTGCTCTGCGCGGGGCTCATCGGCTACCGCGCCTACCGCATGATCGGCGAGGACGTCCGACGCCTGGGCATGTACGGCTTTGGGGCGGCGGCCCACCTCATCGCGCAGGTGGCCATCGCCCAGGGCACCGAGGTCTATGCCTTTACGCGGCCGGGCGATGCCGAGGGCCAGGCCTTTGCCCGCGACCTCGGCGCCGCCTGGGCGGGCGGATCCACCACGCAGCCCCCCGAGCTGCTAGACGCTGCCATCATCTTTGCGCCCGTTGGCCCGCTGGTCGTCGAGGCCCTCAAGGCCGTGGATCGCGCCGGCGTGGTGGTCTGCGCGGGCATCCACATGAGCGAGATCCCCGCGTTCCCCTATGAGCTGCTCTGGCAGGAGCGCGTGGTGCGCTCGGTGGCCAACTTGGAGCGTGGCGACGGCGACGCGTTCATGGCGCTGGCCGCCGAGATCCCGCTGCGCGTCGCCGCAACGCCCTATCCCTTGGAAGACGCCAACATCGCCCTCAGCGACCTGCGCGAGGGACGTCTGGAGGGCGCCGCCGTTCTCACCATCCAACCGTAGCGAAAGGCAAGCTCCCATGACGATCACCGAGTCCCCCGCCTCCAACGAGGCCCGTCCAAGCGGCTGCCTGCGCTTGCTCCGCACCGTCGCGCTCATTGTGGTGGGCGTGATCGCGGCGCTGATCGTGCTGGCCTACGTGATCCCCGTGCCGCCACTGGACGGCACCGTGCCCGCGGCATCGCTGGCCGACGAGGATAGCCGCTTCATGGACGTGAACGACGTGCTGGTCCACTTCAAGCTGACGGGCGAGGGCGAGCCGCCGGTGATCCTGCTGCACGGATTCGCCGCCAGCACGTTTACCTGGCGCGATGTGATGCCGCCCCTGAGCGAGGAGCGCCTGGTGGTGGCCTACGATCGGCCGGCCTTTGGCCTCACCGAGCGCCCCGATCCCCGCGAGATCGATGGCCCCAATCCGTACAGCCGCGAAGCTCAGGCGGCGCTGGTGGTGGGCCTCATGGACGCCATGGAGATCGACGAGGCCATCCTGGTCGGCCACTCGGCGGGGGGCGCCATCGCGCTGGACGCCGCGCTGGCCTACCCCGATCGCGTGGCCGGCTTGGTGCTGGTGGACGCCGCCGTCTATACCCAGGGAGGTCTGCCCGCGTTCCTGCAGCCGCTCTTGCGCACGGCCCCGTTCCGCCGCATCGGGCCGCTGGTGGGGCGGTCTTTCAAGCAGCTCGGCATGAACCTGGCCGAGCAGTCGTGGGACGATCCCTCCAAACTGACGCCCCAGATCCTCGATGGCTACACGCGGCCGCTGGAGGTGGACGGCTGGGACCGCGCGCTGTGGGAGCTGGTGCTGGTGACCACGCCCCAGAACTTGCCCGATCGCCTCGATGAGGTCACCATGCCGGTGCTGGTGATCACGGGCGACAATGACCAAGTCGTCCCGACGGAGGATAGCGTGCGCCTGGCGGACGAGCTGCCCAACGCCGAGCTGGCCGTCATCGCCGAGGCGGGCCACGTCCCCCACGAGGAGCAACCCGAGGCGTTCCTAGAGGCCGTGCAGGGGTTCTTGGCCGAGGCAGAGTAGGGCCAACCGGGCGGGGTTGGGTGGCTGGCCCCGCAGCGGGCATCACTCGGTGGCGAAATAGTCGGCGTCGATCCGCTTGACCTCGTACGACGCCGTGGTGGTGACGCCGATGCCGTGGTCGATCATCAGCTGCGCCAGCGTGTCGCCGTCGATGAGGATGATCTTGGCCTCCAGGCTCTGAGCGTACTGGATCGCTTGCTGCGAAAAGGTGGACGTGGTGAGAAACACGCCGCGCTTGGCCTTTTTGCCCGCCAAGGCGCCGGCGAACTTGAGCAACTCGGGGCTGCCCACCGTGCCTTGCCAGCGCTTGGCCTGGACATAGATCACGTCCAATCCCAGCCGATCCTGGTTGATGATGCCATCGATGCCGCCGTCGCCGGTCCCGCCTACGGCCCGTCCCGCATCGCGCCGCGACCCGCCGTATCCCATGGCCACGAGCAGATCGATGACCAGCCGCTCGAAATAGTCGGGGGGCTGCGCCTTGATGGCCCCCAGCAGCTCGTCGGCCAGGTCCTGCCGCAGCTGGCGAAACTCTTCCTCGATGGCCTCCTCGGGCGTGCGGGGCTTTTCCCCGTCGTCCTTGGGCGCCGCATCTTTTGTGGCCTGCGAAGGCGTCTGGAACGCGACGAAATCGTCAAACTGCCTCAGAAAAGCCGTATCGATGGCCTCGGGTTGCTGCGCCAAAACCTCCTCGCCCAGCGGCGTGATCTTGGCATAGCCGTGCCGTGTGGCCGTGAGAAGCCCCGCCTTTTTGAGATAGGTCCGCGCCCAGCTCACGCGGTTGTCAAAGATGGGCTGCGCTCCGCTCGGGAGAAGCTCGCGGCGCTCCTCCTCGGATAGATCAAAGCTATCGGCCAGCGCCTTGATGGTAGCGCGCAGCGAACGCTCCTCCCCGTCGCGAGTGTACTGAAGCAGAGGCAACATGATGGATTGAAAGTCCGGAATGGCCATCTCTCAGCTAACCCCTTTGCAAGGATGATAGTAGAATGCACACGAGTATCATCCTTGCCTCTGGGTACGTCAAGTTCTGGCTCGCATGCCTGCGTTTCGCTCTACTCTCTCTCCACCGCCACCTTGGGCGGATGCACAAAGTCTTGATACCTCTCGGCGAGCTGCGCCACCCGGCCGTCGCCGTCGTGCACCACGATCCGCCACGTCCAAGAGCGGCTCTCGCCC
>CAYOBT010000350.1:0-3440 GCA_964402205.1 uncultured Anaerolineales bacterium | reverse complement strand
GGTCGACGCCAGCCTTTTCGGCGACGTCGACCAACGTTCGGCCGCCCCATAACTGAAGCTGCAACTCCTCGACGCTGAGACCGAGGAGGTCAGCGATCGCCTCCAACGCCTCGTCGGCTTTGGGGAGGCGGATGCCACCTCGTGCGCCCAGGAAGGTCGGGCCCTGGGCCGCCACGGTGGCTACGCCTCCGAGCCCAAGGACGATCATCAGCCCGACAATGGCCGCGATCCGCACGTACCGATTCCTCATGTCGCTCCCTTCACAACTCTTGCGATGCGACGGCTTCCGTTTCCAGCCCCATGGTACCTGTCGACTGTGAAAGAGATGTGAAGAGAGGGTGAAGGATTGGTAGGCTTCTCTCGTGTATCGCGCCCAAACGCACAAGCTGTTACTGCATGGCGCTAGTAAAGATCGCTGCCCTCGTCGTCGCTTGCCTCGTCTCCAAGGTGCACGGCCTCAAACTCGGCCTTGGCGGCAGCCAGCATAAAGCGGGCGTCGCTGGCCAGCGCCAGAAACTGCCACCCCTGGCTGATGCGCATGCGGATCTCTGCGGCGTCGTAGCAGTGCTTTCCCGCGGGTACGCCGAGGTCCTCGGCAACCTCCAGCACGTGGAGCATGGCTGCCTCGTGGGCGGTGCCGGGGCCCGTTTCTTTGCCCTCAGCTCCCATCGAGAGCGCTAGGTCGCTCGGCCCCACAAAGCAGGCCGCCACGCCGTCGACTGAGAGGATTTCCTCCGCGCGCTCGACGGCTTGGATGGTCTCGATCATGGGGATGCAGAGGGTATTGCGAGCTGACCACTCGGCATAGTCCTCATCGACGTACATGCGAAGGCGGCTGCCCCCATAGCTGCGGCGGCCGTCGGTGGCATACCGCGTGTCGGCCACGGCCCGAGCTGCATCCTCGGCCGAGTTGACCATGGGGATGATCAAGCCCATGGCACCGGCGTCCAACGTGCGCTGGATCCAGATCGGATCGTTCCAGGGCACGCGCGCCATGGGAACGCTGCCAGCCAGTTGGATGGCGCGAAAGCAGTCCGTTAGCGTCTCAAAGCCCACGGGGCTGTGTTCGGCGTCGACCGATACCCAGTCCCAGCCTACAGAGGCGAGGTTTTCGGCCGCTGCCGCAGAACAGAGGGTTACCCACCCGCCAATGGCGGGCTCGCCGGCCTCTAGCTTCAGCCGGACAGGATTCTCGTGTAGGATCTCTCTCATGCTCTCCCTTGCTTACCAGCGCTCGCGGTGGACGCGATCGGTGTCAAACTGGGTGCGCGGTTCCTTGGTCTCGGCAGGATGCCCGATGGCGATGTAGGCGAACGGCACGACGTCTCCCGGGATGCCCAGGATGCGCCGCGCGGACGATTCCCGCTCAGGGATCGGGTGGACGCCGCACCAGACGCTGCCGAGGCCCATCGCCGTGGCAGCGAGTAGGATGTTCTCCGTGGCGGCAGCGCAATCCTGGATCCAGAAGGCCTGACGCCCAGGGTAGCTGGCTTCCGGTTGCCCACATGGCACGATGCACACGGGGGCCTGCGCCACCATCTTGGCGTATGGGTGATCCTCGGCGAGCTGCGCCCGTATTTCGGCGTCGGTGACGACGAGGAAATGCCACGGCTTGCGGTTCCCCGCCGACGGAGCCGCCATCGCGGCTTGAAGGAGCGTTTCAATCTGCTCGTCGCCCACGGGCTCTGCCGTGAACTGGCGGATGCTACGCCTTGCGAACAGGTTTGGGATCTCTAGCTTGGGCATCGGTGTCCTCCTGCTTGGTGGCGAGAGACGGATCGCCGTCTCTCGCCGAGAGAAGCATTCAGATGCGCGCCACGAGACGTGTCAGATCAAGCACAGTGACCTGGCCCGGATCACCATCGCAGGTGATGGTCACCGGCACGCCGGGTTGCAGCGTCAGCGCATTGTCAGAGAGGTCGACGTCCTGCTCCGTCTCGACGAACACGCCAAAGGCAGGCACATCGCTGGTGAGCGTGATGCTCTCTCCATCGACACTGACCTCGACGGTTGGTGTGTGCAGCTCCAGCCAGCGGAACCGCTCAAAGACCAGGTGGTTCGTATAGCTGCGGTCGCCTACCTTGAGATGGACGAACACCACGGTGTCGAGCAGATCGCCGTTGCGCTCCACGGGCACCGTCGTCGAGCCACGGTCCTCGGGTAGGACGCGAGCGCGGTGGCCGATGCCGAGCTCGTCGAGGGCGAGCGTCTTGAGCGGAGTCACGGCATTGGCCTGAAGTGTCACATCAAAGGTGTGTTGGGCCTTGACGCGTCCCGCAAGGTCATACGCGATCACCGTCGCCTTGGCTTGCTTCTCCTCGAGCAAATCGCTGTCGGCAGAGAGGGTAACGGCGTCGCCCTCGAGGCGCAGGATCGGTAGGATATCGTCATAGAAACGGCGGCTGGCGTACCAAAGGGCTTTCTTGCGTCGGTAGTAGTCGATGCAGCTCCAGCTCGCAACGGGCCAGCAATCGTTGAACTGCCAGTAGAGCGCGCCGCTGGTCATGAACTTGCGCTCGCGCCAATGCTCCACGCCCGTGCGGATCGCCTCGGCTTGGTTGAACTGTGTGAGGTACACAAAGCTCTTGAGATCCTTGGGCAGACCGATGCGGCCCGCGAGAAAGCGCACCAGGCGCTCTGTGCCATCCACCATTTTCTGGTGGCTCATCATGACGGGGCCAAAGAGGGTGCGATCCTCTGGCTCAGTGTAGGAGAGCACCGTCTTCCAGCAAGGCATGGCCTGGAAGCCAAACTCGCTGATGAAGCGTCCGCTATCTTGGAGATACCCGGCATAGTCGCGCCAGCCACTCCACACATCCCAGGAGTGACGGTCACCCTCTTCCATAGCGTTGGGCGTGTCGCCGCCGTAGGGGCTAGAGACCCAGTAGGGCCGCGAGGGATCGAGCTCGGCGCAGACCTGAGGGAGCATTTCGCGGTAGATCCAGTTGCCTTCGTACTTGGGCACGCCGGTATGCCACCAATCGACGAATCCCCAGTTGTTCTCGTTATTGCCGCACCAGAGGACAATGCTGGGATGGTTGCGCAGCGCCGTGACCACCAGACGCGCCTCGTCAGTCGCCAAGGCTGCAAACCAGTCGAGCTCGTCGGGGTACTGGGCGCAGGCGTACATGAAATCCTGCCACACCATGATGCCGAGCGCATCGCACGCCTCATAGAAGGCGGGATCCTCATAGATGCCGCCGCCCCAGATGCGGAGCATGTTCATGTTGGCATCGGCCGCGAGCTGTATGAGGTCACGATAGTCCTCGGCTGTGAGCCGGGGCAGAAGGTTATCCGCAGGGATCCAGTTGGCGCCCTTGGCAAAGATGCGCACGCCATTCACGGACAACACAAAGCTGCGACCTTCGGCGTCGTCCTCTTGGATGAGCCGGACCGTGCGGATGCCAAAGTGCGTGGTCAACTCATCCACCACACGGGCG
>CAYOBT010000349.1:0-3441 GCA_964402205.1 uncultured Anaerolineales bacterium | reverse complement strand
CTACCGATAGCGTTGTCATGGCACCATTCCTCCGCCTCAGCGGTCTCCATTCGCTCGGCCATCCTTCTCCGGGGAAAGCCCCACCGCAACCCTTGTCACGCGCAACGCCTTGGGCGTGCTAGAGGTGGACCTCCTCTGCTTTGGCAAGACGCGCACCATCGATGGTGCGGATCACACGGGCGGGCACGCCACCGACCAGGGTGTGAGGGGGCACGTCGCTGGTCACGACAGCACCGGCCGCGATCACGGCGCCTCGGCCGACATGCACGCCGTCAGTGATGACGGCCCCAGAGCCGATCCACACATCGTCCTCTATGGTGATCCCTTTCGCCGTGATTCCTTGCTCGGTGAACGATCGTTCGGGATCGTCGAACACATGGTTGACAGCGATGATCTGCACCATGGGCGAGGCATACACCCGATCGCCGATCGCGACTCCGCCCTGGCCGCGGATCACCGAGTACTCACCCAGCAGGCAATCCCGCCCGATCTCGATGCCAGCGTGGGGCAGCCCGCGAAAGTTGTACACGTGCAGCACGGCGCCGTGCATCACCAGGGTACCCGCGCCAATCGCAACGCCGTCAGGACAGGCATGGACGTACACGCCGCGATCCAGGTAGGCGCCCTTTCCCAGCCGGACGTGATTCGCATAGCACAAGCGCACGCCGGACTCGATGGCTGCCAACCCGTCCATTCGGAGCATCAACCGGTAACCGATGGCTCTCAGCCCGATGCCGATGAGCGATGGCACCCAGCCCAACAGCGCTTGTAGAGCCTGTTCCCATACGTACCGGCCCACGTTGTCGGCCTGCCGGCGGATGAATAGCCCCGGTGTCCCCGTCAAGGCTCGCCCGTGGACCTGTGATCGCGAGCCACTCGGGGAGACCGCGCCTGGCCTTGCTCTGCCTTTGCCCTCCAGCGCCATGCCTCACGTCCCTCGCAAAGTCAACATGACCCGCAGAGTTGTCAGGGCGATAAGCGCGTCCAGAACTGGACCGCGACGCTTGACATAATATAGGTCGTATTGGAGCTTCATGCGCGCATCATCAACGCAGTTGCCATAGTGGTAACGGACCTGGGCCCAGCCGGTGATACCAGGTTTGATCGAGTGTCGGATGGCATAGTAGGGCAGTAGCTCGTCCAGCTGCTCGACGAACTCTGGGCGCTCGGGGCGCGGGCCGATCAGCGTCATGTCGCCCTTGAGCACGTTCCACAGCTGAGGAATCTCATCGATGCGTGTGCGTCGAAGGAATCGGCCCACATGCGTGACGCGGGGGTCATCCGTCTGGGCCCAGACGGCGCCGGCCAGCTCGGCGTTCTGTACCATGGAGCGGAACTTGACGACGCGGAACCGTCTCCCGCCGCGACCGACTCGTTCTTGCGTGTAGAATACGCGGCCAGGGCTATCGAGTTCGATGGCCAGGGCGAGCAGCGGCAGAAACGCCCCCATCGCCAGCAGTCCAGCCGTCCCAAGCCCGATGTCAAGAACGCGCCGGATGAGGTCCCAGATGCGCAGCTCCAAGCCGCGGTGGTGGTCCACCAATACGAACATGTCCCGCCCGACGTGCTCGAGAGGAATGGCGCCGGCCACCTCCTCATAGAACATGGGCATCGAGATGATGGTGATCCCGTACTCCCAGCAGAGCACCAACTCCCGAAATAGCTCCTGGCCGATCTCGCACGCCGCTCCCATGGCCACCACGATCTCGTCGACGTCGAGTCGCTTGACTGCAGACAGCACCGACTCGCGGACAGGAAGCATCGGGTGAGGTTCCACACGTTGGATTGCCAGGGCAGGGTCATCCAAGAAGCCAACGAGCTCTATGCCCGATGCTTTGCCGGCTTTGTTGACAACCCGGGCCAAGGCGTGTCCTGCTTCCGAGGAGCCCACGATCAGGGCCCGGCGGGTGAACGGCGTGCGGGCCAGCAATGTCGCATAGATCGTGCGCCAGATCGATACGCCCACCATGGCGAGGCCTGCAAAGATGAACCAGGCCAGCCGCGACCAGGTGAGCGGTGCCGTCACCCACGGGACGAGCAAGTACGCGAGGGCCACTACCAGGGCGCAGGCCGCCGAGTAGACGGCGCTGGTTGTGACGGAAGCTGCCACTTGCAGGTCATAGCAGCCACTCACGAGCGACGCAGCGATCCATAGGGGCCACAGCACCAGCCACCAGCGGAGCTGATCGAGGAAGAACGGTCGCCAGCTCGAGTAGGATTCGCTAAATCCGGGGATGCGCACCCAGACGGCAATGCCCAGGGCAGCGCTGATTGCTAGCAGGTCGCCGAGCATCAAGAGGATGCGCCGCTCCGAGACCTGTAGAGCCCACCACCTGGACCGGGCGTGAGACAGGGTAACCTCAGACACTTGCCCTCCATCTCCCTTGGCCGCCGCCTGTCGCATAGTCGGCGAGGATCAGACGACCGGAGCCCGGAGATTTGTGGCGCCTGCCGACAGCGATGATCGGTCTGCCTGGAGCGCAATTGAGCGCCAGGGCAGTACCAGTACAAAAAACGCCGGCAGCTGCCACGCTGACCCTGTCCGTGTCCTGCCGAGGGAGCCTAGCGACGTCGGCTCCCTCGAACGGGAAAAGCTCTGGTAGTCTCGCCATTGGCGTGGCCCCCTGAGCTTCTTGCGCGACAGTGCTTTGGCGCTGGAGGAGCAAGCGCCCTCGCCTGCATTATCGCTCAGTTGGGGGTCAGATGTCACTAGGTGTAGGTATCAGTTTGGTTAACAACGGAAACATAGGCCCGGCTGTCGATCGAGAACCGAGAAGCAGGCTCCGCCGAGGATGTGAAGCCGATCGGTGGCGGCGATCCGAGGCCAGCCAAAGCCTGTACTTCAGCCTACTGCTCGAAGCTATCTATGTACCGCTGCGAGGTGGACTCGATGCGGGTTGGCTAGGACCCGCGCCGATGCCGTGCGTTGCATGCCCTGTGACCCGTACTCCAGCGTCGCCGTATTCTCCAGACACCGAGACTCGGCGGTCGCGATGGTCACCTGGTACCGAATCGTAACGTCTTGCCACTCGGGCGTAGTGTCATTCCACGTCAGACCATGCGCGTTGCTATCGTAGACGGGCGTCACGGAGGTCCCCTCGATCTCGATGCCAAAGGGCGCGCTCACGCCAGCGGGGAGGCTATCGACCACGTAGAGGGGCTCGCCGTTACCGGCGAAACTCAGTGTATAGACCAGCGCGTCACCCTCCTCGCCCCATGCAGCGCTGACGGACTTGGAGAGGGGCTGGAAGGCTCCGGCCTCGAGGGTGGCGACCAGGTTCTGGATGTAGAACAGGTCGCCCACTTGGACAGCAGGCACGTCTAGATACCTGGCCAAGTCGTGGGCCGACTCTTGCAGGATGTACGCCTTGGCCAGGTACATGGCGTGGTAGTCATAGAACACTTGGGTGGCGGACTCACCCAGCGCGGTGTCGTGATCGG
>CAYOBT010000348.1:0-3444 GCA_964402205.1 uncultured Anaerolineales bacterium | reverse complement strand
ATCCCCACTATGGCAACCAGGGGGGCACGCCGGGCTCCTCGATTCGTGCGGGCGACCTCAAGCTCATCGAGTTCTACGAGGACAAACGCCTTGAGCTGTACGATCTGCGGGCTGATCTGAGTGAGGAACACAACCTCGCCCCTGAGCGCCCCAAGGTTGCGGGGGAGCTTTGCCGCATGCTCGTTGCATGGCGCGAGGACGTGGAGGCCATCATTCCCGAGCCCAACCCGAGCTGGTCTGCCGAATAGCCCTATCGTTCAAAGAGAGGCCAAGGTGATAAAGCCCCTTGGCCTCTCGTCGTTCCACCCAACCGCGGATTCGGCTCACGGCGTTGGGTCACACATCAGGTGTCGCCAGAAGAAGGCATCCACCAATTGCTGCACCTCTGGCGCGTGCCAGGGGATATCGGTGGGGCGACGCGTATACGATAGATGCGCCCCGCCGTGGACTATATGCAAGCGCACCTCCGCGCCCGCTCGCCACAAGGCCTCATAGAGCGCCACGCTCTGGCTGAGGGGTACCTGGCGATCGACGTCGCCGTGCATGATGAGCATCGGTGCTGCATCGCCGCTAACGTACGTGACGGGGCTCGCAGCGCGCGCAAGCTCCATGTTCTCGGTGACGGCGCCGCCGATGAACTGGGCTACGAAGGATTCGGGATCGTCCGCCGTGGCCCCGGCGATGCTGACCAGGTCCGTTGGCCCGAACCAGTCGCAGACGGCCTGGACCTTGCTAGAGACGCCTGGTGTGCCGCCATCGCCCTCCAGCTCCGGCCGATCGCCGGTGACGCCGAGCATGGCGGCGAGGTGCCCTCCCGCCGAATCTCCCCAGACGCCGATGCGATCGCCCAGTAAGCCGTACTCTTGGGCGTGAGCCCGCAGCCAGCGCACGGCGGCCTTGCAGTCGTGCAGTTGTGCCGGGAACGTGGCCTCTGGGACTAGACGGTAGTTGATGCTGGCAACAGCATACTCGAGCGCCAGGAAGCGCATGGGGTAGGGGCACCAGCTCTTGCTGAGGCCGCGCCACCCGCCTCCGTGGATGTACATGATGAGCGGCACGCTGCGGATGGGATTCTTGGGCAAGAAGAGGTCCAGCGTCAACGGCTTGCCCTTCGCTTCCCCAAACACCAGGTCTGTATGGCTCGCATACCCACTGTGCATGTGCGCCTCCGACTTGGGCGGGCTGCGCTATTGCCCGTGTCGCTGCCAGTGTGCGCTGAAGAGCGCTTCCTCGTCCGGCACCACGGGTTCGATAGGCATCGCGACCCAGGTGACGTTCAGGAAGTGCTTCCAGTGGATGTTCTCGCTGGTGATATTCCCGCCCCACGTGCCGCAGCCGAGGGTCATGCTGAACGGCATGCCATTGTCATAGTTACCGCTGTTGGCATAGCACTGTGGCTGGCGCACCATGATGCGGCTGACCCGCGCCTTTTCCGCCAATGCCACGATGCGATCGCGACGTTGGGTGTGAATGCCGCAGGAATGCCCCGGCCCGTTGTAGCCTGTGATGCGTTGGACCAGGTCAACCGCCTCGTCGAACTCGCTGTAGCGCCAGAGCGTCAGCACGGGAGAAAGCTTCTCTCGGCAGAAGGGGTCCTCTGGACCGACGGCTTTTCCGACGACCATCAGGAAGGTCGTGCCCTTGGGGACGTCGAGCTCCCCGAGCTTGGCGATCTTGGCAACGGGCTGCGCGACGATGGCCTTGTTCAGGTGGGCGCCGTCCGGCCACAGTGTCTTCTGGAGCTTGTCTCTGCCCTCCGCATGGCAGAGAAAGCCGCCATGAGACGAGAGCGCCGCGATCATGTCATCCCAGATGCTCTCGTGGATCACGGCCGAGTTCTCGCACGAGCAGGATGTCGCGTTGTCGAACACCTTGCTCAGATAGATCTTGTGCGCGGCGTCCTCCACGTTGGCTGTGTCGTCCACGATGGTGACAGCGTTGCCCGTGCCGACGCCGTAGGCAGGTGTGCCGCTCGAGTAGGCGGCTTGCACCATGCCCGAGCCGCCCGTGGCCACCACCAGGTCCACTGCGGCCATCAGGTCCTGCGAAAGCTGCACGCTAGGTTCCTCGATCGACTGTGCGAGGTCCTCCGGCGCTCCCACCTCACGTAGGCCGTCGCGGATGAACTCGGTGGTGAGGGCAGCGCTGCGCTTCGCCCGGGGGTGCGGCGCAAAGATCACCGCGTTACGCGTCTTGAGGATAGGCAGCACATTGCCGGCGGGCGTCGACGTCGGGTTCGTCACCGGCGTGAGCGCACCGATCACCCCGACCGGCTTGGCAAGCTTGATCAAGCCCTTTTCCGGATCCTCCTCGATGATGCCCACGGTCTTGACGCCAGCCAGATCGCGCAGGGTGCCCAGCGTCTTTTTCCGATGCTTGAGCAGCTTGTCCTCATAGACGCCCATACCCGTCTCTTCGTAGGCCAAGCGCGCGCAAGCAACGGCATTCTCCTCCTTGTAGAGATGCCAACCCACCGACGTCACCATGGCATCCACACGGTCTTGGGGCCAGAACTCGATGGCGGCTTGCGCCTCCCTTGCTTTGGCCAACATCTGGTTCAATGGATCAGCCATGGTTGCTCCTTGCATGCATTTTCTATTCTCGGTTGTGAGAGGTGTCTACTGCGTGGCCGTGACGCCACCGTCGACAAAGATATTCTGACCCGTGATGAACGACGAGGCGTCCGATGCCAGGAACAGCGCGATCCCCGCCAAGTCTTCCGTCTCGCAGACGCGGCCCATCGGGATGCGCTCCACCAGTGCGCCATAGAACTCGGGGTCGTTGAGGTAGTCGGTCACCAGCGGCGTGCGCGTGAACGTGGGCGCAATGCCGTTGACGCGGATCTGGTGCTTGGCCCACTCACTGGCGAGCTGCTTGATGAGAAGCGCTAGGCCGCCCTTGCTGGCAACATAGCTGGCATAGCCGCGCCTGATGCCCAGCCCGCTGCGGACGGACGTGACGTGGATGATGCTGCCGCCCTCACCACGTGCGATCATCGACCGCGCGGTGGCCTGCGATAGGATGAACCCGCCCTTGAGGTTGACGGCGAGCACCTTGTCCCAACTCGCCATGTCGTACTCTTCGGCCGGCTTTTCGATGTGGATGCCTGCCGCATTGATCATCACATCCAGCGGACCTAGAGCCGCCTCGGCCTGAGCGACGGCCTGGGCGGTCGAGTCCGCATCGGTGATGTTGACTGCCACGCTGGTGGCAGTAGCTCCGCCGTCGGTCAGCTCTTGGGCGATCTTGCCAGCCGCCTCGGGTGAGAGGTCCGCGACAGCGACCTTGGCGCCATAGTCGGCGCACGCGCGTGCCATCTCCGCGCCGATGGCGCCTCCACCGCCACCCACAAACACGACCTTGTCTTCCAGGCTGAACAGCCTCTTGTATGTCATCGATGCCTCCATCCTTGAGCGCCGACCATGGCGCCTATGATTCGAGGAC
>CAYOBT010000347.1:1605-3465 GCA_964402205.1 uncultured Anaerolineales bacterium | reverse complement strand
GGCTATGTTCGGCGCAAAGGAGGCGAAACGGCGCGCCATGCCCAGCATGACGTCGCGGTCGCCGGCCTTGCTCGGGTTGACCTGGGCGCACACATAGCCCTCGGCGCCTTCGGTGCGCTCATAGGCTGGCTCGAGCTCGTGGGCGCAATGGCTCACCACGATGCGCACGCGCTCCTCAGCCAGCTTCTCAGGGGGCAGGTTGCCGTCAACGGCTTCGATCTCTTTCAGCCAGCCAGCGGGCTTGGTGGCAAGGGCTCGGGCGCTCAGCACCGGGTTGGTCGTCACGCCAGATGCCAGATGCTCCAACCCAAAGGCAAGCTCGCCTGGTTCGCCCGAATCATGCCACCAGGTCGTCGGTGTTTCGCGAACCAGCCACTGTAGATAGCTCTGTTCTGCCATCGTCTTGTCTCCAATCGTCTGTTCCGCGTTCTCAGAGCCGTGACGTCTACGATGTTTTTCCCCACGGTACGCCTGTGGCCTGGAAGGCACGCTCGAGCCGATCATAGGCGAGCTGCGCATGTGCTATGGGATCATAGGCCTCTCGTCGCTGGACCATCACACTGACTTCGGCTACGATGAACCCTGTGTAGCCAGCCGCGTCCATGGCTTGGAGATAGTGCTCAAAGTCAAAAGGGCCCTCGCCGGGTGTCATGAACTCGTGCTCGGGCCACAAGCCGCGCTGATCTTTCACATGGGTGTGCACGGCATAGGGCGCCATCACAGGGACGCACTCGTCGATGCCGATATCCATCACGTCCATGTGGCTGATATCGAAATTGAGCTTGACTGCGGGGTGCGCGACGGTGTCGAGCAGCCACGTCGTCTTGTCGGGCAGATCGAGAGCGGTTCCCGAGTGTGGCTCTACCGCGAAAATGACGCCCTTGGCCTTGGCGTAATCGCCTAGCGCGGCTATGCGGCTCGCCAGCAGCTCTTTGCGGTCGTCCCACTCGTCCGGAGTGCCGCCAACGAGGCTGACGACCATGGGCGGCTCGCCGGGTTGTGCCAGCTCGGCAGCGAGGTCCATTGAGGCGCGCAGGTAGGCCATGCTGGCCTCGGCGACGCTCTCATCCAGATCGCAAAGCGACTGGTGCGCCGCGACAGCGGTCAGCACCATGCCCGTTTCCTCAAGCGTACGGGCAATGCGGGCGCGATAGGCGGCGTCGAGCGCCGATAGCTCCGTGTTCCAACCTTGCCGAACCGATAGCTCCACGCCCTGGTAGCCCATGTCTGCCAGAGCGGGCAGCGACTCCTCGACGGGCACGTGCGGCATGCCCCAAAGACTGTATCCGATGCGCATGGCGGTCCTTCCTGCTAGTTAGAAGCTCCAGCTCTGTGTGTCTTCGTCAGCCCAACCTAGTTCGGACAGTGCCCCAATAACGGGCACGTGATCTGCTTTCTGGTCCTCCAGCATGTCCACGATGGGCACGCCATACGGACACTGCTCCTCGCACTTGTGGCATCCAGTGCACGCCGAGAGTACCTCCAGTCGCCGGCGAAAGTGCCGCTCGAAGAGCTTGCGCGCGCCTGGGTGCCACGGATACGAGAGGAACTTTTCCAGGCCCAGGTTTCGGTACAGATTGTACCAGACGTCATGATAGATCATCGAAGGGATGTTGATCCCCTCTGGGCATGGCGAGCAAAAGCCCTCGCAGATCCGACAGGTAATGGGATCGACGCGGAGGCGCACCTCTTCGACGTGCTTCTCTTCATCCGGCGTCAACGCAAGCGAAGGCCGCTCCAGCAGGCGCGCGTCGAGCTCCAGCTCCTCCAGCGAACTGACGCCTGGAACCATGGTATGAATCGGCTGATTGGCCAGCCAGGGGATCGCCGCCTCGCCTGGGAGCATGCCGACCGAGACGG
>CAYOBT010000347.1:0-1595 GCA_964402205.1 uncultured Anaerolineales bacterium | reverse complement strand
TCCTGCTGGACTTCATCACCACCAGGCCCACGTCGTACTCGTTGGCCAGCGGGATGAGGCCATCGAGGGCCTCGCGCCGGACGATGTTCAGCGGAAAGATGACGACGTCCACCAGCCCCGTGCGAATGCCTGCCTCGAGCACCGTCAGGTCGCCGTGGCCGGCCATGCCGACGAAATGCACCTTGCCCTCGTCTCTTGCCTTGAGGACGCCCTCAAAGGCGCCGCCGGGGGCCAGGTGTTCCTGGAGCATCTCGTGCGTATAGGTGCGCAGGAAGAAGATGTCGACATAGTCGGTGCCCAGCTCGGCGAGTTCCTCTTTGACGCGGCGCGCGACGCCTTTGGCGCCGGTCTCGCGGGTCTTGGTGGCGACAATACACTCCTCGCGATGCTCGCGCAGAAGAGGCGCCAGTTTGAGGTTGCTGTCGCCATAGCGCCCATCGAAATAGTTGACGCCCAGCTCAAAGGCGCGTCGAAAGATACGTTCGCCTACGGGGCGGTCAAGCACGGCCAGATAGCCGGAGCCTACGCCCAGCAAGGAAACCTGTAGCTCTGTACGGCCCAGTCTTCGGTATTGCAATGTCTACCTCATTGTTGGATGCTAGTTGCTCATCTCTAGCTTGCCCTCGTGGCGGAGCCGAGATCCCCAGGCTTCCAGTGTTTCCCGCTCCTGAGGCGTCAGGCTGTCCCGCTCCACTAGGGCGCGGGCGATGCGTTCGTATACCGCTACGTCGCGAAGGCCCATGATGGTCACGTCGACGCTGGGGTTCCCCAGCACGTAGCGGTAGAAAGCCTCGGGTGGAGGCGCGTCCTCGGGCGCAAAGAGCTTGTCATTACGACCAGCATTCATGATGATCACGCCCGTGCCATGCTGCTCCGCCACGGGAAAGACCAGCTTTTCGGGCTCGCGATAGGCGGCATTGTACCAACAGAGCACCGTGTCAAAGAGGCCAGTCTGTAGGGCCAGCCCTAGCTGTTCCCAGCTATGACCGGTGATCCCGATGAAGCGCACCAGTCCCTCGTCGCGCGCACGCGTGGCGGCCTCCAGCGCTCCCCCCGGCGCGAGGATCTGCTCCCGCGCTTCGGGCGTGTTGACATAGTGCATCTGCCAAATGTCGATCCAGTCGGTGCGAAGGGCACGTAGGCTGGCTTCTAGCTCCTCACGAGCGCCCTTTGCATCGCGTTTCAGTGCTTTGGTCGCTAGCACGATGCCATCCCGCCGACCTTGCAGGGCCTCGCCCACCTGCTCTTCGTCAAGCCCTTCCTTGTAGCCGCGGGCTGTGTCCAGATAGGTGATACCTAGGTCGAGCGCGGCACGATAGTCATCAGCCCCCTCGCCATAGGCACCGCCAATGCCAAAACGGGTCACGACCAGACCCGTACGTCCGAGAACGGTCGTTGGTAAGGAGAGCATGGGCGCCTCCTGCCTAGCTACAGACCCCAGTGCGCATTGATGTCGGCCTCGTATATCGCTGCCGACTCGGAGATGACGTCGTCGAGGCTCACCGGCGCGTTGGTCACGCCAGATTCGAGCGCGGCATAGCACACGGCCAGCGCTTGGCGCCCCACACTGCCATCCACCTCGGGCTGGCGGCCAG
>CAYOBT010000346.1:0-3471 GCA_964402205.1 uncultured Anaerolineales bacterium | reverse complement strand
GAGGTCGGTGAGGCTCAAGCGTGCTCTTATCTCCTTCGCGCCAGTAGTGGGCTGCGACCGAGCTAACGCGAGGGACTGCCCTCTGTTCGTAGTCCTATCTGGGGCAAGCTAACCCTGTGCGAGCAGCGTGGCCACTGTTGCCACTGTACCGGTTATGCGGCAGGAACAGAAGGGCACCCGCGTGTGCTGGTGTGTCGGAGATGGAGACGCGCGCTACCAAGCAACGCGGGATCGAGCAGACCAGAGCGTACTGTGTCGCAGGGCAGATTGCTCGGGCGGCGATCTGCGCCAAATCGGATCGGCGAAACCGCTGTCATCACCTTGTGCGGGATGGTTGGGACGGCATGCTCCCAGGTTCCGGGCAGAGCGCGCCCCATTGCGATCGCCGCGCGCTTGCTGCCCGCCCTGCCTCCATGGTAACGCCCCCCGTCCCATCAGGATGCTCGCACGCCGATCCGCCTACGGTGACAGACCGGTCCAGTCGGATATAGGCACCTCGGAGCACTCGATGTCTGCCAGCCAGACTGTTGGCTGCAGCGTGGGCGTCCGTCTGCGAGATGGTCCACGTTCCGACTTGAGCGTCGTCGGCCCGAAAGACACGTAGGCCGGGCAACCAACGAGCAAGGCCACAACGACCATACCTATCGCTTGCGCGCCGCGACTCGGGCTGGCCCACTGCGCCCTCGAACCCGTGCGGATCCCCTTCTATCCGGACCGGTCCCTGATCTTGCTGCAGGCTGGCAGAAGCGCATCAACTCGAGTGACTTTCTTGGCGAGGCCCATGATAGGGTACCATCGGACCCTAGCGTTGACTTTGGCTTTTCCGGAGGCACGAGGCCGTGAGCGCCAGCTAGTCTCGCCCCCGTTAGTCCTGCGCAAGCATCGTCGTGAGGCGGGCGATCTTGGACCTGAGCCAAGTCAGTGCCTCATCAACGCACACCTGGCTGCGCGGACCGATCGCCGTCTCTGGACCGGCTTGCGCGGCCTCGAACTCGACCAGTTTCTGACGCAACTGTGCAAGCACCGCCTCGGCCTCTTCAAGTGGCACGTCTCTGGGTACGCGGTCCAGGCGTGCTACGGCTTCGGGATCTAGGCCTAGGGCATGCGCAAAGGCGGCCTCTCTGGCCTCCTCGATTCGTCGCAGCTCCTTCTTGTAACCAGCCTTGCGGGCCAGCCCAGGCGTCAAAGCTCCACGGTACTTCACAGGTGTTCCGTCCTTGCCGCTGTTCTCTGGGGTGCGCTGTCTCCCTCGGGTGGTAACGGAGATCGCTCTCGCGTTGGCATGCAAGGCGAGCGGAGGTCACGGGATTCGTGGACGCCAGAGCAGCGATTGCCGCTCTGTCACCTTTGCCGTGCCGTACGACTATGCTCGTAGCTATCGCTCACGCAGAGTGGCCACGCGCAGCCTTGCGCCAATCGTGCTCGTCCAGCATCCCTCTGGCACCTGGGTCCATCATCCTCAAACAAGCAAGAGACTGCAAGGCGTAGAGGGCGAGGCTTGACTGCCCGCGATGCCAGAGACCACGCCGGGCACGGCTGTGACCGAGGCCTACGGAGATGAATGATCTACAGAGCCTGCGCGTGCTCGCTAGAAGAGCCGTGGCTGCGTGGCAGTCTGCGGGGGATACAGGGGAATGTGGGTGGCGATGCCGTGGCGGCGGCATGCCTCCTCAAAGATCTGCAAGAGCTTGGGCGCCCGTGGACTCTCGCAGTGGTAACGGTTGCCAAAGGTACGCTCGTACTGCTGGCGAATGCCTGGGAAGTGCTTGTCGAGTTGAGCATAGTAGTAGGCGCGCTGTCGGTTGCGGTTGGTCATGCCGAACCAGGGGATGATGTAGGTGCCGCCAGCCGATGCGGTTTGCGCCACGATGGACTCGATGTTCTTTTCGGTGTCCTCGATGAACGGCAAAATGGGCATCATCGTTGTGCCAGTCTGGATGCCATGGTCAGCCAGGATGCGCATAGCCCGCAGGCGCGCGGATGGGCGTGAAGCGCCGGGCTCGATCTTGGCAGCGAGATCGTCGTCGGTCGTGGTGATGGTAAAGCTGACACTAGCGTAAGTGCAAGCGATCTGGCGGAGGATTGCAAGGTCTTTGAGAACCAGCGCGCTCTTGGTGATGATGTGGACGGGGAAGCGGAATTCGGCGATGACGGCAAGGGCGCGCCTAGTGAGGTTCAGTTTGGCCTCGAGGGGCATGAACGGGTCATTCATCGAACCCAGGCTGATGGGTCCCTTGATGCGCTTCCGCGAGAGCTCGTCGCGCAGCAGATCGATGGCATTGGCCTTGACAAGGACTTGTTCGTCGAAGCGATCGATCCCATAGCACTCGCTTCGGCTGTCGCAGTAGATGCAATGGTGCTGACAACCTCGGTACAGGTTCATCGTGTAGCGACACCCAAAGATGGTGTCGGGATGGGCCGTGCTACTCAGCAGCACCTTGGCCTGGATCTCTCGATAGGAGTGTGTGGTGTGCATAGGATTCTACAGTTGGGTACGCCTTGGACATATCCGCCAAGCTGGAGGTCTCGGACGAACAAGTGCCACACGACCCGCGCATCGCAGCCAAAGGATAGGACGTCTCGCAGTAGCGTCAACCTGGCCGCACGGGCGGTTCAGATACCTGAAGCGAAACTGGGCTGACGGCCAACCTCGGCCAACATCCTGCGACCAGGTTGCGACGTCCGCGGGTGCGGCTCTCGCAGAGACCTCGACCTCTGCGTGGTGTATGTGGCTTTCTGTACAGGCCATAGTGGGCGCCCCGACACCGACATGAGCCCTGCGCGACTCCAACGCGCGACAACCTGCTTAGAAGCAAGGCGTGCAAAACGGTAGCAATAGACCGAAGAACCATAAGGGATGGTAGGGGGCGGAAAGAGGTACAAGGAGTAGTGGTCGGCGCGCACACGATGGATACCGACGGGCGAGAGCGCATTGCTGCGCGGACCTTTCTATGCACGGTGTGCCGACATCTGAGCCCCGCAGCCTCTGTCGCCTGGCTAGCCGTGGCAGGGGTCGATCTCACGTCGATCAGCTCCACGCGCTGCCTTGGGTATCGACTCCACCACGCGTTCGGCAAGAAACGCATCGTAGCGGGATCGGTCCACCGGCATGCCAACTGACTGCCCGAGGTATCTTGAGAGCAGCATGGCATTGATGAGCTCGAGGCTGTCTCTCCCTTCTACTCCTGGGCAAAGCAAAGGCTCGCCTCGGAAAAGGTGTTTGACCATGTGACGTAGCACTGCGACGTGTCCGGCGTCGGCGCTAGCAGGCATGGGCACCTGCACTAGATTCGACTTTGGGGTGCTCCACAGCTCCGCGGAAGCATCGCTGTATGCGCATTCCTTGTTGCATCTCCCAGAAAGTCAGCTCTCCATCCATCACCCGCAGCTTGCCTCTTTCACCGCAGATTTCCAGTAGGTAGGTGTCGGGCGGCTCCGTGACCGGGCAGCGGAGGACTATGGACCTTGTCA
>CAYOBT010000345.1:0-3488 GCA_964402205.1 uncultured Anaerolineales bacterium | reverse complement strand
GCTCGGAGACCTCGACGATGTTGCCAGCCTCGTTGTATGTTGGGATGATGACCGCCGCTCTCACATGGCCTCCGTAGGGCATTGGTGGCTGCTTGGTTGACTGCGCTCGCGTCGTTCCGTATCCTTGGCTGAGTTCGGCGCTGAGGGAAAGGGAAGACTGTGCCGCGCAGAGATCTATGGCTTTCGCTGGTCGCGTCTGTGTTGATCGTGGCCTTTGCCTGGGGAGTCTCCCAGCCACTCCGCGGCTTTGACACGCAAGGCGAGGACATCTATTACGCGTACATCGAGGGACAACGCCTCGTCGCGGGCGAGAATCCCTATGCGCGCATTCTCCAGGGCGACATGCTTACCAACGACAAGTATGCCACCTACTTTCCCCTATTCTATCTGTTCTCGGCTCTGCTTCAAATGGCTGGCTGGCGTAGCTATGGAGCTTGGATCGAGGTATGGCGGGTGCTCGCGGTGATGCAGTACATCGGCATCGGCTTGGCGCTGCTGTGGGGGGTCACCCGGCGCAAGGGGTTCTGGTTCGGCCTGGCCGCGGCGGCCTTCTGGATCGCTAGTCACTGGGCGACGTTTGTACTCATGATCCTCCACCTGGACCTGGCGGCGTTACTGCTCTTGGTGCTTTCCATGCTGAGCTGGCAGAAGCGTCGTGTAACGTCTCTGCTGCTCCTGAGCGCCTCCCTAGCCCTGAAGCAGATTGCCGTGTTCGTCGTGCCGCTTTACCTTGTGTGGGCATGGAAAGATGCCGTCGACCGTCCGTGGCGGCCGGTGATGCGTGACGGACTCCTGATTGCAGGCGTGCCTCTACTCGTGTCGGTGCCTTTCGCGATCTGGAATCTCGAAGGCTATGTGCGGTCCCTCATGTTCTCGGTGACGCGCTCCTCCGATACGGCAGTCGCCAATGCGGTGCTAGCTCTGTCGCATCGCCTGGAGTGGCCCTGGCTTGCGTCGTGGCGCGGCATCATCGCGCGCTTGCCCATGCTGGGGACCATGGGCCTGTTCTACTGGCTCATGTGGCGCGATCGGATCGGCCGTTGGATGGCCTGCCTTCTGGTGATGGCAACGTTCATCAGCCTGAACGTCACTGTCTTCACCCAGTACCTGGTTTGGTTGATGCCGCTCATTCCCTTGGCGGCGATGGAGGATCGCTCCCCGGAGCCTGCGTGATCTCTGCCAGTCGCGCAAAGAATGCGCGCTTGATGGGCGTGTTGATCGTCCAGTTGACTGGTACGGTCTGAAAGCCGCTCAGGTCCTCATGGCGTCTCTCGCGCGGACGCTCGGTCCAGTCCATCCGGTCGCGATAGTGGCTGCCATAGCCTTGGCAGTAAAAGCCCCACGAGCACCCCTCGCGAACGGTGGCTTCCATGTTCCCCACAAAGACCGAGTCCTCGTTGACGACGATGGGCTTGGGATTGCGCTGATAGGCTTCCGTGGCTTTCAGACGGCGCAGCTTGGCGCGTAGCTCCTCGGGTACCAGCCCGTTGCCATGGGGCAGGTGCAGGTCCTCGGCTGCCTGCCAGCGAGGCGTCGGCAAGGCCTGTCCGCCGGTGGTGCTGACAGCTGTGGGAAGGCGCCTACCTCGCACGCTGATCTCCTGCGCGATCTCGATGAGCCGGTGAGCCCGCCCGGGCGTGAGGATGGGGGGCACATCGGGCCAGTCATGTGCCTCGTTCATGAGGTCCAGCAGGATGTTGCGATAGCCGGTCGCGAGCAGCCAGTGGGTGGCCTCTTGCGTGGCTCGCATCACGGCCGCATCGCCTTGGAAGCGTGTGGCTTGGCGCCAGTAGAAATAGTTGACGATGACCACCATGCCGGCGGCGTCGGCTGCTTCTAGGACGCGCGCCAGCCTTCTCGCATAGGCCGGCTTGAGGGCACCCGTCGGTGTGAACGCCGAGTTGCGATAGTGTGGGTAGACCTCCTCGGTGAACACCGCGCCGCCGCCCTGCATGCCTACGGTGACGGCCAGCAGACCGTGTTGGCGGTAGCTCGGGAGTGCTTTGCAGAACTCGTCGGTGTTCCGATCGGGATCCCAGACGCCCGTGTCGGGATAACGCCAGGTCGGACGCGTATCTGGGTTCTCGTCGTCAAAGATGGCCTGGATCATGCGGCTATTCATCAGCAGGCCGTCTAGCGGGTGCCCTTCCCAGGTGACGCCCTCATACGTAGGGCGTCCATTGAGGAGGAAGCGAGGGCCATCGATCTCGACAAAGGTGGTCATGACCGAATGCCTTTCCAGTCTGCGGTCAGAGCGCGTGTGTAACAGTAGTTGGTGCCGGCAGCTCGCTTTCGGCAACGCTGCGAGGACTCTCCCTGTGGAGCAGCAAAGCGCGCAATCTAGGTGCTCACTCGCCTAGGTGCGAGGTATCAGCCGTCAGGTATGCCTCATGCAACGCCTCCGCCAACGCTCGGAGTTGCTGCGCCGTGCCATACATGGGCAGGACAGCCAAGGCGCGCTTTAGCGTGTGCAGCTCACCGTCGATCAGATAATCGATGATCAGCCGCCGCTGGATGGCCAGCAGTCGGGTGACTCCGCCCAGCCACTCGGGGAGTTCGCCCATCGGCTGTGGTCTGAGCTGGCGCCGCTGCACCAGCACCGGCACTTCTACGATGGCACCTTCGGGCAAGTTCGTGACGGCACCGTGGTTGTGCACCTGCAGAGGCAGCACGTGCGGGTCGCCCGTTGCGATGGCTCGCATGAGCCGGCCGATGGCTTGGCCCGTGAGGGGATAGTTCAGCTTGGAACGCTCCGGATGGATGCCCGGAGGATCTTTGATGGGGGTGCCCGTGGCCAGTGCCTCTTCGAGCGCGGTCTCGTAGACGGGACGCTTCCCGCGCCAGCGGTCCCACAGCGCTTGCTCGTGCTCGGTTTCGGTGACTTGATACGGCCACTGGTGGTAGGCGCTGCTCTTCAGGTGTCCGGTGAGGGCGGCAATGTGGGGGATGATGCGATTGCCCGGGTGATAGCCGTGATCCTGTGCGATCCTGTCAAGGTGCTGGCTCCAGGTGGCGTACCCGTCCTGACCCCCTACTTGCCATCGCAGTACCCACCCGTCATGGTTGACGCCGGCGTGATCTAGGACGATCTCGTCTGGATCCACCTGCAAATAGTATGCCAGGGCGCCTCGCAGGCCGTCCGCCTCAACGCACATCCCGGCTGCACGGACACGCCCGATCTCGGCCACGGCGCCTGCCGTCACGTCAGTAGGATTCATGACGGTGAGAAAGAGAGCTCCGGGACAGAGTCGTCGCATGTCATCGGCGACGCCGAGCGCCCAGGGCACGCAGTGGACCGCCCAGGCAGCCACACCGGGCCCCTCTTCCGGAGGCACATAGGCGAGATCGCGATAGAGCGCCTCGATGCGGCGATGCTCCTCGTCTAGCCAGACCGATACGATCACGGCATCGGCGCCAGCTAGGGCCTCGTCGCGGGTCGTCGCGACCGTCGCGTGCAGGGGCACGTCCCACGCTTCCGCAACGACCTG
>CAYOBT010000344.1:0-3500 GCA_964402205.1 uncultured Anaerolineales bacterium | reverse complement strand
GTGCCTCGGGGCACATGTCCAGTGCGATATCGACAGCCATCGTGGCGTTGGGACCGCCGCCCGTTGGCACTAGGACCCGCCTAGCGTGGGCAATACGCTCTGCAAAGGCCTGGGGCTTGGCTCCTCCAAGGCGAAGCACGGCGACATCGCAGGCGCCGAACTGGATGATAGGGTCCAGCGTGCGGCCGAGGAGATGGCGGCCACGCGAGAGCTCGCCGCTCCATAGGACCATGAGCAGATCGGCCTCGACCTCGCGGGTGTACCGGATGACCGCCTGCCCCACCTCTGTGGCTGCGACCACGACGGGCTGCGCGACCACGTCCTCGTCTCGAGGCATCATCTCTAGCCACGACGGTGGCTCGGCCGTTCGCCCGACATAGAGGGGCAAGACGCGGCCCTTTCGCGCTCGAGCCAGGGGTACGGCAAGCGCCGTTAGCGGTAGCCAGTGATCTGGCTCCCCTATCGCGAGGACGATGGTATAGGGTTTGGTCTCGGCCATGGATTCCCCCAAGAACAAAGCGGGTTTCGTATAGCGCGCCGAGGCACGGGTTACGAGGGAAAAGAGAGACGGAGTCGTGGCTCGCGGCATCACTATACGAAATGCATCCCCCTAAGCCACGCCATCACCGCCCCAACGGCGCCCGGCAGTGCGCCCGACTCCCGCCGCAGGCCCTCCTTGCCTGTGTGAACGACACACACCGCATCGCCTTCTGGTAGAGGCTCCGTTCCTGCCACTTGGATGACCACATGCGGCAGTCGCTCCCGCTTGAAGCCTTCCACCAAGACGACGTCACAACCCCCCTCTAGGCGTCCCAGCGCGTCGCTCAGCGATGGCTCCGTCCTCCGTTCCCTGACCAGCAGCTGGTCAGGCCCAGCTACGACGACGGCATGGGCGCCTGCTTCCCACATGCGCCAGCTATCAGAGCCAGGCTCGTCAACGTCCAAGCCACGCGCCGCGTGCTTGATCGTGCATACGCTCAAGCCCTCGGCACGCAGCGCAGTCACCAGCGCTTCCACCAGGGCCGTCTTGCCGCTATTGTGCCACCCACTGATACCCAACACTGCCGGGCTCTCCGACTCTTGGACCATGCTCCCTCTCGATCTCATAGGCTCTGTTGATGCCAGTATAGCATCGTGACAAGGCACGGCCAATGGTGTCAAAGGGCACCAGCAGTTGCCGCAGCCCTCGCGAGCGGCTATAATGGTCTACCGTTGTTTCCGGTTCACCGGGAGGGCAGGTTGCCGCACGATCACGGGCCTGAGCCAGACGCATCCGCCCGAGCCGCCGAAGAACGCCTCTGCGCCATCCTCAGGGAACTTGGCGCAGTCACGGTAGCGTTCTCGGGCGGGGTCGATTCCAGCTACCTCCTGTCCGTGGCCATCCGCTGCCTAGGGCGCGGAGCGGTCCACGCCATGACGGTCGAGAGTCCTCTCCTCACAGCAGATGACCAGTCGGAAGCTCAGGAGATCGCGGCCATGCTGGACGCAGACCACCGCTTTCTGTCCGCTGACGAGCTGCAGATCCCCGACATCGCCGTCAACGCCAGGGATCGCTGCTACCATTGCAAGCGCCACCGGTTCGCGATGCTGCAACTCCTCGCAGAGGCAGAGCACTTGGGCACCGTGATCCATGGCGAGAACGCCGACGATCGTTCGGCCTATCGGCCTGGGTCGCGCGCCGCCCAAGAGCTTGGCGTTCGCGCTCCCTTGGCTGAGGCCGGCCTCACCAAGGCACAGATCCGTGCGCTTGCCAAGGAGCATGGCCTGCCCAACTGGGATCGCCAGGCGGACGCCTGCCTGGCGACGCGCTTCCCCTACGGGACCTACCTTGATCGAGCCAAGCTCGAACGTGTCGCCCAGGCCGAGAGCCTTCTCCGCCATATCGTTGGCGACACGGGACCCCTGCGCGTACGCGACCATGGCAACCTTGCCCGCATCGAGGTAGAAGCTTCGGCCATTGCCGGGTTAGCGGCGCCCGATCGACGCCAACGCATCCTCCGCGACCTACGGGCCCTCGGTTACGAGCACGTCACGTTGGACCTAGCAGGATATCGGATGGGATCATACGATGAGCAACGCTAGCCAGAACTCCCGTGCCATTCAGCACCTGAATCGCATCGAAGCCGCGCTCCCCGACCTTGACCGGCACGACCGCATCGTCGTGCCCGAGGTCATCCTCGCGGAGACCAAGACCGCCGATCGTGCCCTGGACATCGCCGAAGCCTTCCTAGAGCGCACCGGCCGCGCCATCCTCAGCCGGGTGGACGCCCACCTCCACGACGAGCTCGCAGACCGATACGGCGAGCGCCTCGAGTGGCATCCAGCCTCGCGCATGGCGATCGTCCGCGATCCCGGGCACAAAGCCCCCTCGCAGACGGGCGGCCGTGTGGGGGTCATCACCGCGGGCACATCGGATCAACCCGTGGCCGAGGAAGCCACGCTGGTCCTTCGCGAGATGGGCTGTAGCGTCACCACCGCGTACGATGTCGGGGTCGCGGGGCTCCATCGCTTGTTCGATCCCCTCCGCCGCTTGCTCGGCGAGGCCCAAGTGGATGTCATCATTGTGGCCGCGGGCATGGATGGCGCGCTGCCATCGGTCGTCTCTGGATTGGTGGACGTCCCGGTCATCGGCCTGCCCACCTCTGTGGGCTATGGCCTTGGTGGCCAAGGCGAGGCCGCCATCCTCACCATGCTGCAGTCGTGCTCGCCAGGCATTTCGGTAGTCAACATCGACAATGGCGTCGGCGCAGCTGCCGTGGCCGGCCTCATCGCGGTGCGATGCGCCCGCGCCCGCAACGCATCCATGCAAGGCGAGGCTAGCGCATGAACGCCGATCCCACGCCTACGCGCGTCGCCGAGATCGCCTGTAACCTAGACGATATGACAGGCGAGGCCCTTGGCGGCATGATCGATCTCCTCCTCGAAGCGGGCGCCCTGGACGCTTGGTTCGTTCCTATCTATATGAAGCAGAATCGTCCAGGCGTGACGCTCAAGGTCCTGTGCGCTCTCGAGGATGTGGAGCGATTGTGCGATCTCTTGCTAGAGCACACAACCACCCTTGGCGTGCGGTGGCATACGTTGGAGCGCAAGATTGCGCGGCGCGAGGAGATCACCGTCAGCACCAAATGGGGCCCCGTGCGCTGCAAAGTCAAGCATCTTCGGACCAAGCCACCTCACGCCAAGCCAGAGTACCAGGATTGCCTGGCACTGGCACGTGCCAACGATCTTCCCTGGCTAACGGTGCACAAAGCGGCCGCACGAGCCGCTGACAAAGCTCTATCTCGATCCAAGGAGTAGCCCGATGACCGAATCTTCCGCACTGTGGGGATCGCTGGAACACAAGGACATCCGCCTGGGCCGCTATCAGGCGGCGTACGATGCCGCCATCGCGCAGCTTACCTCCGACGACGCCAGCGGGCGCATTTGGGGACGCGATAGCTCCCTCTGGACCCAGCAGGAGCGGGCTGATGAGGGAGGCATCAAAGAGGTTGTCGACCCTC
>CAYOBT010000343.1:0-3503 GCA_964402205.1 uncultured Anaerolineales bacterium | reverse complement strand
GGCCATACCGGCAGCCTGCCGGCGGCGATCAAGGCCGTCGAGACGGTCGACACGCAACTCGGACGCGTTTTGGAGGCCGCCAGGGATGAGGGCATCACGGTGATCGTCACGGCGGACCACGGCACCGTCGAAAAATGGCTCTACGAGGACGGCACCATCGACACGGGCCACACCGACAGCCCTGTTCCCTTTGCCGTCATTGGCCCCAAGCTCGAGGGCGGTCAACTCTGCGACGGCGGATCGCTTATCGACGTGGCACCGACGGCGCTCACGCTGCTGGACGTACCCGTCGCCACTACCATGGAGGGGCAATCGCTGCTCCGCGGCGTCGACACGGGTGCGCGACGCCGCGTCACGTTGCTGATCCTAGACGGCTGGGGAGCGCGAGACGACACCCACGGCAACCTGATCGCCGAGGCACACACGCCCCAGATGGATGCCCTCGAGGGCGAGCCGCTCTACACGCGCCTGCAGGCAGCCGGCGAGGCCGTGGGGCTTCCCGACACCGTCCCAGGCCGCCCTGGCAAGACGGTCGGCAACTCGGAGGTCGGACACCTTCACCTAGGAGCCGGCCGCGTCCTCCCTTCGGATCGGCTCCGCGTGGAGCGTGCCATTGCGGACGGATCCCTTCGCCAGAACGCCGCGCTTCGCTGGGCCATGGAGGGGGCCATCCGAGATGGAACAGCGCTGCATCTGCTGGGCATCATCTCCTTTTACAGCTCGCACGGCTCCGTGGAGCACCTGCTGGCGATCCTACGAATGGCCCACGAGCTAGGCGTGCCAGAGGTCTACATCCACGGTATGCTAGGACGCCGCGGCGAAAAGCCCGAGAGCGGCGCCATCTACACCCAGCAGGTCGAGGAGGCCTGCCACGAGCTCGGCACCGGGGCCTTTGTATCGCTCATCGGCCGGTTCTGGTCGCTGGACCGCGAGCACAACTGGGATCGCATCGAGAAATCGTACCGCTGGCTGGTACACGGTGAAGGGCGGCAGGTTCCCCCCGCCTAGCTCACAGCGGTGAGCGCCTGCGCCAGATCCTCGATGATGTCCTCGGCATCCTCGATGCCGACGCTGACGCGGATCAGGCCTTCGGTGATACCCAAACGGTGGCGCTCCTCCGGCGCCACCGTCCTGTGAGACGAGCTAGCGGGATGCAGAGCCAGGCTCATCGCGTCGCCCAACGAAGGCGCAGGGCGGATGAGCTCCAAAGCATCGAGGAAGCGGAAGGCATCCGCCCGGTCGGCGTTCGCCAGCTCAAAGGCGACGACGCCGCCGAATCCGTGGCCCTCGAACTGACGGGCTGCGAGGGGATGCTCAGGATGAGTGAGCAGCCCTGGATAGTGCACGGCAGCCACGCCACGTTGAGCGTCCAGCCAGTCAGCCACGCGTTGGGCATTGGCGCAATGCTCTCGCATGCGCAGCGCGAGCGTCACCAGACCGCGGCGCACCTTCCAAGCCTCTTGGGGCGCCAGCGAGGGTCCCATGAGGCGACGCGCCGCCTCCAGGCCGCGTCCCCTGTCCTCACCGCACGCCACGACGCCCGCGAGGGCATCGCCATGCCCCCCTAGGTACTTGGTTGCGGACGCCACGGCATAGTCAGCCCCCAACTCCAACGGGCGCACAAGGCAGGGCGTAGCGAACGTGCTATCCACAATGAGCGCCGCTCCTGCACGGTGCGTCAGGTCCGCCAAAGCGGCAATGTCAGCCACCCTCAAGAGCGGGTTCGAGATGGCCTCGCAGACCAACGCCGCGGGCGAACCAACGGCAAGCGCCTCTCGGACCTCATCGTGATCCTGAACGTTCACGTACATGCGGTTCACGCCCGTGGGGGCCAGGATGCCATCCAGCAAGCCTCGCGTGGCGCCGTACACATCGCTGGCACAAACCACGCCCCTTGTGGAGCTTGCGCCTGCCCCCAGCAGGGCTGCATGCACCGCCGCCATGCCGCTAGCGTAGACGAGCGCCCTCTCGGCCCCTTCCAGGGAAGCCAGCGCCGCTTCCAAAGCCTCGACCGTCGGGTTGCCATGGCGTCCGTACACATAGCCGCTGGCCTTGCCCTCAAAGACCGCATCGAGCTCGGCCATCTTTGCATACCAGTACGCGACGCTGTGGTGAACGTGCACACTGGTTGGCCGCCAATCCGATGTGTCCCCCGCATGCTGGCCAGCGTGCACAGCGCGCGTAGCTAGCTTTCTGGTAGGCATCGATCCCTCCCTCCTGCAAGCGATGCTAGGAGAGTAGAGCGAATCGTCCCCGCGATCAACCATCCCAGCACACGAGCAACCCGAGGCCAAGGGGCGCCTCGGGTTGCTCGGACGGAGGATGACACGAATGCCCTAGGTTTGCTGATGGTTCCTGTCCAAACGCAGAATGGCCTGTTGGTCAGGCCCCGCTGGACTAGTCGACAGAGATGGCTTCGAACCTGTACCCCTGAGCCGAAAGCGTCTCTAGGACGATCTCAAGCGCTACTACCGTCTCGCTGCGATCACCGCCGCCGTCGTGCAGCACGGCGATGCGCCCCGGTGCGGCATTGCTGATGATATTGTCCGCGATCGCCTGCGGGCCTTCGCCCGTCCAGTCGCGAGGATCGATGTTCCAGAGCACGACCTTGTAGCCAAGCTCCTCCACGACGGCGCGTGACGCCTTGTCGATCGTGCCATAGGGGGGGCGCAAAAAGGGGCTTGCGGCACCCTTCAGGGCCTCATCGGTCCGCCAGATCTCCTCCATGATCTCCTCGCGCTCGAGGCCCACGAGCAAGCGATGGCTCCAGGTATGGTGCCCAACCACGTGCCCCGCGTCGAGGATCTGCTGGACCAGTTCTTGGCGGCCTGCCGCCTCTTGGCCCAGCACAAAGAAGGTAGCCTTGGCATCGTACTGGGCAAGGAGCTCAAGGATGTGTGGCGTCCAGCGCGGATTGGGCCCATCATCAAAGGTAAGGTACAAGACCTTGCCCGTTGGCCCGTCGTCCGATGAAGGCGGCACCGCAAGCTGCACGCCGGATTCTGAGGTCGCATCGCCCGCTCGGGTGGCCCTTTGCTCCTGGGCCTGGTTAGCCCCTTGATCTACGGCGGATGCATCAGAACCCCGCTCAGCACCTTGCTGGCCATGCGCAGTCCCGTCAGCCACGCCGCCCTCGCTGGTTTGCGCCACGGACCAAGCGCGCACGTCGCCAGTGGCCGTCGCAGAGCCCTCCGAGTAGTCAAAGCCACCACCTACGGCCTTGGCCAGCGACAAGGGGTTCGGGGTTGCCGTTGGACCTAGGGCGGAAGCGGCCGCCTCGTCGACCACCATGGCCGACGCGCTGGTCCAGGATCCCCAGCCTTGAAGGCCCAAGAGCGCCAGGTTCAGGCTTGAGAGCAAGGCCAAGCCTGCCAGTAGAAGCCGTCCGCGACCAAACAACCCCGTGGCTTTGCGTTGACTATGCCCAGGGGCGTCGGAAGACTCTGGCCTTGGCGGCGCCTCAACCGCCCTGCTCTCCTCTACCCTTTTGGCGGGCTCAGCAT
>CAYOBT010000342.1:0-3519 GCA_964402205.1 uncultured Anaerolineales bacterium | reverse complement strand
CTGGACACGGAGCAGGTGGTGGCGCTGGTGAACCGGGAGCGCGTGTCGCGCGACATCCCGCGCCTGGAGATGCACGCCGCGCTGATGGACGCCGCCGCCGCGCACAGCCTGGACATGGCCAGTACAGGCAACCCTTCCCATACCGGCAGCGACGGCTCGGACCCCGACGATCGGATACGGCGCGCTGGCTATGACCCCGGCTATTGGGGCGAGTGCGTCGCCGCGGGCTATCCCACCCCCGCCGAGGTCGTCGCCGGCTGGATGAACAGCCCACCCCACCGCGACATTCTCCTGAGTCGCAACTATGTGCACATTGGGGCTGGCTATGCGTGCTCTGGCATCGGCCTCAGCCACTACTGGACCGTCGACGTCGCATCACCCGGCTGATCCCCCACATCCCTCTCCTTTGCCCCTTGACAACTCTGCCATTTCGGCTATACTGTTAGTCGTCTAATGATAAGACGTCGAATGACCTATGGGAGGGCCACGATGCCGGTCCCCAATCCCGAGAGCCCGGGCACCTTGTTTGCCCAGATCGGACGCATGATCCACCAGCGCGCCCACGAGACGTTGGACCCACTGGGGCTGCATCGCGGGCAGCCCTTCATTCTCGCCATCCTGTGGCGCGAGGAGGGGCTGACCCAATCCCAGTTGGCGGAGCGGGTCATGATCAGCCCGCCAAGCATGAGCCACGCCCTTCAGCGACTGGAGGATGCGGGCTATGTGGAACGCAGGCCCGACCCCCGTGACGACCGCGTCCAGCGCGTCCATCTCACAGACGCGGGGCGGGCAGTGCGCGAGCCCCTGGACAAGGGCTGGTGCGAGCTGGAGGGCCAGATCCAGGCCGGCCTCTCGGAGGAGGAGCGCGAGACGCTCCAGCGGCTGCTGATGCGCGTGCGCGACAATCTGGCGCCAGGCGGGTGCGCGCCACCCCGGCCGCATCCCCCACCTGCGGACCTGGAGCGCTCGGCGCATGGCACATCCGCTTCCGTACCCTCCAATGACACGCAGGAGCTCATATGAAATCCCTTTCCAGACTCTTTCGCCTTCTCAAGCCCTACAAGGGCGCGATCATCGTCGCGTTGGTGGTGCTGCTGGCGCAGGTTGTGGCGGACCTCGCCATCCCGCGCCTAACGCAGCAGGCCATCGATGACGGCATCGCGGCCGGCGACCTCGGCATCGTCCTGCGCACGGCTGCTACCATGCTGGGCGCGGCCGTTCTGAGCGCGGCGTTCGCTGTCACCAACACGCTGCTCTCGGTGCGCGTCTCCCAGAACTTTGGCGCCGATCTCCGCCAAGAGATCGTCAAGAGCGTGCAGGCTTGGTCCTTTGGCAACCTAGACCGCATCCGCACGGGCCAGCTCATCGTCCGCACCACCAGCGACGTGAACCAGGTGCAGATGGTTGCCATGCTGTCGCTGCGGCTCCTCACGCGCATGCCCCTGCTGATGATGGGCAGCGTGGTGATGCTGATTCGCACCAGCCCACCCCTGGCGGGCGTGATCCTGGTGCTGCTGCCGCTGCTGGCGGGCGCCATGGCCTTGCTGGCCACCAAGGCGCGTCCCCTGTTCCTATCGGTGCAGCAACGCCTGGATCGGCTGAACAACGTGCTCCAGGAGAACCTGGCAGGCGTGCGCGTGGTCAAGGCGTTCGTGCGCACCGAGCACGAGAACAGGCGCTTTGAAGAGGCCAACCAGGACCTCACAACCCGCACCATCGAGGTCATACAGATGCTCTCGGTGCTGCTGCCTGGCCTGATGGTGCTGCTCAACCTGGGCATCGTGGCGGCCATCTGGTTTGGCGGGCAGGCCGTCATCGGCGGCGCGCTGAGCCTGGGGGCCTTGGTCGCGGCCATCAACTATTTGCTGTCGTCTCTGTTCCCGATCCTGCTATTGGGCAGCCTCATCGGCCCGTTGGCTGCGGCCGAGGCGTCTGCGGGACGCATCCTGGAGATTCTGGATGAAAAGCCGGCCATCGTCGGTGGAGATGAGCCCATGGCCGTGCCCGGTGGTCCCGAACGCGCGCCCGCCGAGGTGATCTTTGACGACGTGAGCTTTGCCTATGACGGAGACGGTGGCGATCCCGTGCTATGCCACGTGAATCTGCAGGCGCTCCCCGGCGAGCGAGTCGTGATTCTGGGAGAGACGGGCTCTGGCAAGTCGAGCCTGGTGAACCTGATCCCCCGCTTCTATGACGTGACGGGCGGCCGCGTGACCCTCGACGGGATTGATGTCCGCGAGATGCCGTTGGAAGCGCTGCGCGGGCAGATTGGCATGGCGCTGCAAGAGACGGTGCTCTTTACGGGGACGATCCGCGACAATATCCGCTACGGCCGTCCCGATGCAACCGACGAGGAGGTCGTGGCGGCGGCCACCGTGGCACAGGCGCACGCGTTCATCAGCGGCTTTCCGGATGGGTATGACACCATGGTCGGGCAACGCGGCGTGAACCTTTCGGGCGGGCAGAAGCAGCGCATCGCCATCGCGCGCGCGTTGCTGGTACGCCCGCGGGTGCTGATCCTGGACGATAGCACCAGCGCGGTGGACGTGGACACCGAGGCCCAGCTCGAGGAGGCCATGCGCGAAGCGATGCAGGGCACGACCTCGGTGGTCATCGCGCAGCGCATCAGCACGGCGTTGACCGCCGATCGCATCGTGGTGCTGGAGAACGGCCAAGTGGCGGCCACGGGCACCCACGATGAGCTGATGCAATCCAGCCCCATCTACCAAGATATCTACACGTCGCAGCTCGGCAACGGAGGGTCCATCCATGGGCACACAGCATAGATCTGGCAGCTCCAAGAACGAGCAGCGCAGGCCGGGACACGGCCGGGGACCCAGTCGGATCGAGCGCGCCGACGACATCGGCGGCACGCTACGACGGCTGCTTGGCTACCTAGGGCCGTACAAGGTTGGCTTGATCGTCGTGGTGGCGCTGGTCGTCGTCAGCTCTGTCCTATCGTTGGCAGGGCCGGTCCTGATGGGCCGCGCCATCGACGGCTTTATCGCCACCAAGGACCTGCCAGGGCTCTTGCGCATCAGCCTGCTGATGCTGGCAATCTATGTGGGCGCGGCGCTGACCAGTGCGTTGACGGGCATCATCCTTGCGAGGATCTCGCAGCGGGCCATGCAGGTGCTGCGACGCGATCTGTTCCAGCATCTGCAAACGCTCTCGCTGCGGTTCTTTGATCGGCAGCCCCACGGCGAGCTCATGAGCCGCCTCACCAACGACATTGACGCCATCAACCGCGTCATCTCGCAGCAGGTCACGCAGCTCATCTCGGGCTTGCTGACGCTGGTGGGCATCCTGGTGATGATGTTCGTGCTCAACGTTTGGATGGCGTTGGCCTCGATGATCGTGCTGCCCTTGATGGCCCTCTTTGTGGGCGTGGTGGGCAAGCGGACGCGCGGCGGGTTCCGCTCTCTCCAGGAGCAGCTAGGGACGCTCAACGGCCAGTTGGAGGAGGTTTATTCGGGGCAGCGCGTCATCATTGCCTTTGGGCAACAGGGCTCGACATTC
>CAYOBT010000341.1:0-3531 GCA_964402205.1 uncultured Anaerolineales bacterium | reverse complement strand
TCTGAGAGCCTACGAGGTCGTGCACATCTGGTGCCAGCTCTCGACCTCGCTGGGATGGACCTCTACCGACTCGACGGCATCAGGGAGCTCACAGCGCTTGAGGTTTCCCCAATCGACCTCGTCCGCCGTGTCGCGAGTTACCTTCACCGTGAGCAAGGCCTCCAAACTCTCATTGCGGTCCTCGTCATACATGGTGACCATGTACATAGCCTGGAGTGTCCGAAGCTCCGGGTCCGTCTCAAAGGCGACTGGGGCGGTGGAGATAAAGCTGGAGACGCAATCGCGCAGAGCGCCGGGGATCGTCCAGAAACTGGTGACCTCGTATGTTAGGGTGGCCTGACCACCGTCCTCCTCGACCTGGTAGAGAAGCATCAAGGGCTCGGATCCTACGGGCTTGACGGCTTCGAGTGCCGTCTCCAGGCCATCGGGCGCAGGATCGCCCTCGGGAGCCGGCGTTGAGGTCGGTGGGATAGCTGTTGGAGGCCTGGGTGTGATCGTGGGGGCAGCGGTGGGCACAGCGACCGTTGGCGTAGGTGTTGGCGCGGCACAGGCTGTGATGATGATACCCACACAGATGGCTATCATGGTGGACCAGAAGCGGGCGTGCGTCTTCATCTCCATTCTCCTCTCGCAGCGATGGCCGGACGCGCAGCGGAGCTCATCTGAAGCTAGTCTACTCTGTGTCGCTAGAGACTGCAATAGTCCGAGATTGGATCATCGGCTAGGTCTACACGGAGATTTTACTGTGAACTAACGTCTTCTTGACGGGGAGGCGCTATCATAGGAAATGTACCCGTGCCACTCTGTGCCCGGGTCAAGCTGGAACGCCACGAATCGGGGGTCGTCATGGGTTGGAAGCCTTGCTGTCTCGGGATGCGCCTTGCCATCGTCTTGCTGACGCTTGCCTTGCTGGCGGCAGGCGTTCCGGTGGTGCTGGGTGGATTGCCTAACGTTGGCGCCTCGGACCCGGTCTATGATTGCTCCAGCGTCACGAGCATTCCGCAGGCCGAATGCCAGGCGCTCGTGGCTCTCTGGGAACAGGCGGGTGGCAGTGGGTGGTACGACGACTGCGGATGGCTCCACGGCGATGATCCCTGTGCCTGGCACAGTGTGTCAGGATCCAATGGCGTTGTCTGCGATGCTGGGCATGTGACGGCGTTGCGTCAGGTGGACAACAATCTCCAAGGCGTGATCCCCGCCGAAATCGGGAACCTGGATCACATCGTTATCCTCTCGATGGGGGCGAACGGTCTCTCTGGCCCCATCCCCGATGGCATCCAGAACCTGACGCTGCTAGAAGAGCTGAATCTGGATGGCAATGCCCTGTCTGGCGCACTTCCCGATGCTCTCTGCTCGCTCGTGCAACTCCAGTTTCTGAACCTCAACGGCAATCAGTTCACACAGGATGTGCCAGCTTGCTTGGGCAATCTTGACCATCTCGTGCATCTGCATGTGCAGGACAACAGCTTGACTGGCGGCATACCTGCCACGCTGGGAAACGCCGTGACGCTCCAGTCCCTTCGTCTGAGCCGCAACCGCCTGGATGGACCGGTGCCCTCGGAGCTGGGCAGTCTCGTGGCTCTTTCGGTGCTCACCATGGGACACAATGGCCTCGTCGGGGATCTCCCCGAAAGCCTGACGGCGCTCGCCGATCTGGAGCTTTTGGATGTCACCTACAATGGCTTGTGGGCAAGCTCCGATGCGGTGAATGCCTTTGTTACCGCGCGCGACGCCACGTGGGAGGAGACGCAGACCGTGGCTCCTGCCAACCTTCGTGTCACCGGCGTCACGACCAGCACAGTGAGCCTTGCCTGGGATGCCATTCCGTATGCGCAAGACCAGGGCTGGTACGAGGTCGGCGTTTCCGAGATCCCGGGAGGGGCGTACACGTCAGGTGGCCAGACCGCATCCAAGACGGACACGGCGCTCACCGTGTCAGGGTTGAGTCCAGGGCGGACCTACTATTTCGCCGTGCGGGCTTTCACAGACGCCCATGGCACGCAGCAGAATCCTATCTGGAGCCCCTACAGCCAAGAGGTGTCTGCTATGCCCGGGGCCGACGTATGCGATCTCGTCGCCGATGTGCCCGCATCGGAGTGTCAGGCCCTGGTGGCCTTGTACCATCGGACCGAGGGTGAAGGCTGGCTGCAGGATGATGGCTGGGTCCAGGCTACCACGGTGGGAGACTGGTACGGCGTGGGCGTCAGCGAGGGGCATGTGAGCTCCCTGAGCCTTCACGGGAACGGGTTGGGGGGATCCCTGCCCCAAGAGATCGGGAATCTGGGTGCGCTGGAGTATCTCTATCTTTCGCACAACCAGATCACTGGCACCATTCCCTTACAGATCGGCCAGGCGACCTCGCTCAAGCATCTCCATCTATACCGCAACCGTCTTGGCGGCGAGGTTCCGTCCGAGGTGGGGGGCTTGGCGGTGCTGCGCGAGCTCAAGCTGGGCAGCAACCGGCTTGAGGGTGAACTGCCAAGCACGGTTGCTAGCCTGCCCCTGCTTGGGGATACGAGCCTAGACCTGGGCTACAATGGGCTGTGGGCCGTTGATCCAACGTTGGTCAGCTTTCTGGATGCGCATGACCCTGATTGGCACGCTAGCCAGACCGTAGCCCCGACCAACGTAACGGCAACGATGGAGCTCGACACGGTGGTGCATCTGAGCTGGATGCCTATCGACTATGTGGAGGACGGCGGCCACTATGAAGTTTGGTACGCGACCGACAAGGCCGGTCCCTACACGTTGCATGGCGTTACCAGCGACAAGAGCGCCGGCCAGTATGCCCTGGATGAGCTAACGCCTGGCACAACCTACAGCATTCGTGTGCGTAGCTATACGCCGCCACACGGCGACCAGCAGAATGCCCTGCGTAGCGGTCCCTCTGAGACGGTGACGGCGACGACCTACGCGAGCTTTTGCGATGCGGTCAGCGAGTTGCCTGCAGTTGAGTGCGATGCGCTGTTGGCGCTCTATGATGCAACCCAAGGCGAGGGATGGACGAGCAACGGGGGCTGGCGTGCGACGCCTACACCTTGCAGTTGGTATGGTCTGACATGTGAGAACGGGCACGTCGATAGGCTCACGCTGCAGCATAACCATGTGGTAGGGTCCCTGCCGGCACAGTTGGGCGATCTGTCAGAGCTGACGTGGCTCGGGCTCTATGGCAATCACATGACTGGCGCCATCCCCGCGGAGGTGTGTGCGCTGCCGAACCTGACTCATGTCTATCTGCACAACAATGCTCTTGCTGGTGATGTGCCCTCGCCTTTTGGTGCGAACGTGTCGGTGCTCCTGCTGGGCAATAACATGCTCGAAGCCAGCGATCCCAACGTCCAGCAGTACCTTGAGGAGAAGGCACCGGGCTGGCACGAAACGCAGACCGTGCCCCCGGCGGAGCTTCGGTTGGGTGACGTGACGTCCAGTGCTGCAGAGATTCTGTGGGATCCCATCGCGTACACGGAAGATGCCGGCTGTTACGAGGTGCTATACAGTTGGTCGGCAGCTGGGCCCTATGCCAAACATGGG
>CAYOBT010000340.1:0-3532 GCA_964402205.1 uncultured Anaerolineales bacterium | reverse complement strand
TAGAGGAATAGGTCCTGTTTCGCAGAGCGGGGCGAGTCCGACCGGGCTCGCCCCGCTTGGCGTTTGGGGCGCAACGCGAGGCGCGCTCCTGCGTAGAGTGCATGGATGCGAGGATCATGCCGGGAGGGGGGAGACATGGTACGCAGGAACCAGTTGGTGGCTGGGCTTGTGCTGGTGGGTTTGGGTGCACTCTTGCTCGTGGGCGAGCTCTTGGATGTCAACGCGTGGCGCTTGCTTTTCCCGCTTGTCCTGGTCGGGTTGGGGATCTGGGTGCTGACGCGTCCCCGCGATCTGGGACGAGACCATGCCGTCACGCAGCGGCTGTTGGGCGACATCGAGCGCTCAGGCCCGTGGAACGTCGTTGACGAGGAGATCATGTCGCTCATCGGCGACGTGGATTTGGATCTCTCTCAAGCGAGCATCCCCATGGGAGATACGCGTATCCGCACGGTGGGGTTCGTGCAGGATGTGACGGTGCGCATCCCAGAAGGCGTGGGCCTTGCGGTCGAGGCCACCGGCGTTTTTGGCGAAGTGGACCTGCTTGGGCAAAAGTACGAAGCCTTTTTCGGGTCCGTCTCGGAACAGTCGCCCGACTATGCTCTGGCTGACCGCCGCATACGCCTTGAAGTGGACGGCTTTGTGTCGGAGGTCAAGGTCAGACGCGGCTAGCAAGCAACGCACATCCTTGAGCTTGGGTCAAACGGGGCTGCCTGGTACCAGGGAGCCCCGTTAGTCGTTTGAGCTGGTTGCTACCTTCACAAGCTGCTATAATAGGCGCGCTTCTGGCGCATAACTTGATGATCGCTCCTGAACGTATGGTCATGGCTAGTTTGTGGAGGAGTATTGCGATGGGGGACTGGCGAGCAGAGCTTTCGCGTCTTGCCGCAGGTGCCGATGCAAACAGGGACGGTGAGGCCAATCGAAGCGGCATCGGCCCTGATGCGGTGGCCGAGCAGTTCCTGAGGCGAACGGGCATGGAAGCGCTGCAAGAGCTTGCTGAGCAACTGCGGGAACTAGGCCGTGAGGTGCGTGTAGCCTTCCTGGACGGACCGCCCCGCGTGACGCTCTCGGTGCACTATGATGGCCGCGAGGAGATGGAGTACGCTCTGCGCGTGCGCAGGCGTGGCGACATGGCGTACGCCTATGCTGAGGCTTCGCATGTGAGCCCTATGACTCGAAAGCGCTACACCTATGGCCGGTACGTCGGCGGACATCAGTTGGATCACACCATCGTCAAGGTCACACGCGAGGAGATCATCGACAGCTTCATGAACGAGTACCGCCACGTGTGTACGCCGCGTCGTCGCTAGGGCGCCTTGGTCACTTCCCCCGCTTGACGTCTACCTCTCCCGCGCTTACGCTGGGGCGCGTTGGCATCTGGCAGCCGGGAGAGTCGTGGAATGGCCGTGCACGTGGGGATCGATGTTGGCACGACGAATCTGGCCGCGGTCGCGTGGGATAGCGACGGCGGCCATTTGCGTGGACGGTGGTCGCTGCCTAACGGGGGGCGTCGTGATGACGCTCCCGGCAGAGCAGAGTTGGATCTCCACGTCGTCCAGGCGCAGGTTATCGAGCTCCTTGCCTTGGTAGGGGCTGCGCTGCCGCTAGAGTCGATCGCTGCGGTCGGCGTCACGGGCCAGCAGCACGGCGTCGGCTTTCTCGATGGTGACGGGCGCCCCGTCGCAAGGGCCATCACCTGGCAGGACCAGCGTGCGGCCCACGAGCTCCTGCCCTCTGGCGAGACGGCGCTGCAGCGCTATCTCCGGCTGGCAGGCGGCATCGAGGCCTTGGACCAGCTCGGCTGCCGCCCTGCTACGGGCTACCTTGGCCCGACGCTCCTCTGGCTCCTTGAGATGGACCAACTCCCGTCCGAGAGCGACGTGCGCGCTTGCTTTGTGCCCGATGCCGCCGTGGCTGCGCTGATCGGGCAGGCACCTCCCTGCGATCCCACCGACGCTGGTAGCTCGGCTCTGTATGATATCGTCGGGGGAGCGTGGGACGATAGTCTGGCAAAACGCCTGGGGTTGCCGCGGGACCTTCTGCCGCCTGTGGTGGAGACGGGGACGCAGGTGGGCGGTCTCTCCGAGGATGCAGCGCGGGCCACAGGCCTTGTCGCTGGCACGCCGGTGTGCGTTGCCATGGGTGACAACCAAGCCAGCTATCTGGGCAGCGTCCGTGAGCCAGCACGCACCGTCCTGGTGAACATGGGGACGGGATCGCAGTGCTCCTTGATGTCACCGAGCTTTCGCCGGCTGCCCGGCGTGGATACCCGTGCCTACCCGGACGGACGCTATCTGTTCGTAGGCGCTGGGCTGTTCGGCGGCCGGAGCCTTGCCTACCTCCAGGGCCTTTTCCACCGCATCGGAGAGGCCTTTTGGGACCAGCCTTCGCCGCCCAGCCTGGATGCCATGGTGGCGCTGGCCCAGCGGACACCGCCCGGGGCCGATGGCCTCCGCTGCGACCCGACATTCACCGGCACGAGGCTTGACCCGAACGCACGAGGCGCCTTTGTCGGGCTCACCCCGCAGAACCTCACGCCCGGACACCTGACTCGCGCGTTGCTCGAAGGCATGGCCAATGCCTTCTCTCGGCTCTATCGGGATATGGCGGCTAGCCTCGGCCGTCGCGAGATCCTTGTTGGCGCCGGCAACGCGATCCGCCGGAATCCGCTGTTGTGGGAGCTCCTGGGGGATAGCTTTGATCTGCCCTTGGTGATTCCCGCGTGGGAGGAAGAGGCGGCCGTGGGCGCCGCTATGGCCGCGGCGGTAGGCGTTGGAGCGATTCGCGACTGGGACGCTGCGGCCGCTGCCGTTCGCTACGAGTAGACGTGCATCCTGGCAACCTGAAGGGGGATTCATGCGACTGAGTTGGCGCATCGCCGATGGTCAGTACGGCACCGACGAGCAGTTTGCGCGCGTGCTGTCTTTCCTGGAGGAGCATAGGGCGTCTGGAGGCGGCCCCGCCTTTCGCGAGGTCAACATGGGCTTTGAGACCAAGGGTAGCGCCTATCCTGACGAGGCCACCATGCGCGAGCGCGCTGCGTTCCTCTCGGAGCGGATCGAGCGCCTCCATGCCGTGGGCGTGCGCTCCGTTGGGATCACCATGGGCTGGACCCTCGGCCACGGCGACGGCACGTGGGGCATGAAGCGCCCCGAGCGCTTTCGTGCGGGCGTCGGCCATGACGGTCGCGTCTCGACGAGCTGCCCGTGTCCCAGCGACGAGGCCTACCGCGACTATGTCGCGGAAAAGTACGCCTGGGCAGCTCGCAGCGGCCCAGATTTCATCGACGTGGACGACGACACGCGCGCCAGTCACCACGGCCCTACCTATCCCTGCTTTTGCGAGGGATGTCTGGCGCGCTTTGCCGAGCGTTTCCCCGGCCAGAGCTGGAGCCGTGAGGAACTGGTCGCGCTGCTGAACGCGCCCGAGGGCGGCGAGTTGCGCGAGGCCTGGATCGAGCAGAACGTGACGCTGCTGGAGGAGCTCTTCGCTCAAATCGGCCAGGCCGTTCGCGAGGTGGACCCCGATATCG
>CAYOBT010000339.1:0-3545 GCA_964402205.1 uncultured Anaerolineales bacterium | reverse complement strand
GGCCTGTTCCTCCCAGGCCGGATCGTCGGGGCCGGTGTGGTAGACGATCTCCACCCGATCGCCGTAGTCTGCCGCAACGGACACCAACAGCCGCTTGACGGCCACGCCGCCGGAGCAGGGCGGAATGGACACAAAGGCATCGATCCTCACGTGAGACATAGCCCGCCCTCCCGCAGTGCGTTGTTGAGGGTCGCCTCGCTGGGGCAGATGCCCTCGATGCGGATCGACCCATTGACCACGGCCGCCGGTACGCAGAACAGCCCGTAGGCCTCAAACTTGTCCATCGCCCCCTCGCCCTGAAGGACGGTCACCTCCAGGTCGTCCGGATACTTGGCCGCCACCCTCTCGGCCAACTCCACGATGGCGATACAGCCGGCGCAGGGCGGATCGCCCGAAAAGATCTCCAGCTTGACCATTCCTAGCCTCCTAGATGTCTCTCGATGATGGACGCCAGTTGTGACGCCGGCAGCACCCCGCCCGACGCCACCACCTCGTCGCCGACGACGGTGACCGGCGTCACCATCAGGCCATAGGCCTGGGCTTCGGGCCCCAGGGCATCCAGATGGACCACCTCGACCTGCCCCTCGAACGCCTCAGCGGCCTTGCGGGCCTCCCGCTCGGCCCGCTTGCACTTGGCGCACGGCGGCGACGGACCGAACACAATGATCTGGAGCACGTTCCACCTCTCTTCCTGAATCCCTATGCGTCCCCTTGCGAGGACGCCTCGCGCAACCAAGACGCGATCTCGCCACGACGCGGTAGGCGCCCTGCGCTCACCACCTGGCCGTCGATCACCAGGCCCGGCGTCGCCATGACGCCGAACGCCATGATCTCATCCAGGTCCGTGACCTTGTCGATGGTCGCCTCGGCGCCCACCGACTCCAACGCCTCGTGCGTCAATTGGGTCAGCCGCTTGCACTTGGGGCATCCCGTGCCCAGGATCTTGATCTCCATCTTGTCGTACTCCCTATGCTCCATGCTCCATCGAATCCCCAACAATCCAACCCCGGCCCCTATTCCACCGTCACCGCCTCTCGGCTGGCGCGCCTCTCCGCCCGCGCACTAAGGCGCGTCAGCGCGAGCATCAGCAGCCCCACGCCCGCCAGCACCATCGCGGCCAGCAACCAGAGGCTCGTCCCGTTCACCCAGGCGCCGTAGATCAGGCCCGCCAGGGTGCTGAAAAGGGTCACCCAGCCCACATAGACCCAGGCCTTGCCCTTGCCGATGACGCTGCTGGTAATCAGGATGCTCTGCAGGCTCAGCTCAGGATCCGCCATCAGGTAGGCCAGCAGCGGGCCACGATGCATGCCCAGCGACAGGAACATGTTGGCGATGGGCACCTCCACCAACGTGGGGAAATACATGAACACGCCAAAGAGGACGCCCACCAGGTTGGCCAACACCGTGTTCCGCCCGGCCAGCGTCTGGATCCACTCGGGCCGTATCAGCACGCGGATGGCGCCGACAGCGAACACGCCCACCACCAGCAAGGGGAAGATCTGCTTCACAAAGCGCCAGGTCTCCCACAGCCACTCCTGGACCTCGTGGCTGTCCAGGTAGCGGGTCCAGACATACGAGAGCCCGGCCATGGCGGCCAGCACCCCAAAAAACTTGCCGGTGAACGAGACCATCAGCCCGTCGGGCGTGGGCGCCATGCCCAGCGCCGCCGCGGCCAGCGTCAGCGCAATCAGGCCCAAGGCCACCCAGGTCCAGGAGCGATAGCCCTCATCGACGCGATTCAGGCCGAACCAAGAGGCGCCGCCGATGAGCACCAGCAACCCGATCAGCCCTAGCCCCTGGACGGTGACGCCCTCCTCGCCTCGCGAGGCATCGTAGGGCACCCACCGGTGCAGCGTGGCCTGGAGCCGCTCGACGCCCTCCACCGGGATGAGCAGATCGCCATAGCTGCGGGTCAGCACTTCCACCTGGAGCGTGCCCACGAGCAGCAGCGCCAGCATCAACCCCAGGAAGGCCCACACGCGTGGCTGGATCCTGGCACTGCCGGCAAAGGCACGGCCGTTCGTCTCTGCGTGGGCCCGGTCGTCGCGGCGATAGATGAAGGCCATGATCAGGCCGATGCCGATACCGAACAGGACCGCCAGCACCACCCGCGCGATGGCGATATCCATGCCCAAGGCCACGCCGGTATAGGCCAGGGCCAGGATGTTGATGGCCGGCCCCACGAACAGGAAGGTGATGGCGGGCCCCAGCCCGGCTCCCTTCTTGTGGATGCCGGCGAACAGCGGCATGATGGTGCAGGAGCAGACCGCAAGGACGAACCCGCCCAGCGCCGCGGCCGGATAGGAGATCCACTTGGGCGCGTCACGGCCCAGGTAGCGAGTCACCGTCTCGCGCGGCACCAAGGCCGACAGGCCGCCGGCGACAAAGAAGGCGGGCAGCAGGCACAGCAACACGTGGGCCGCCAGGTAGGCAGCCAGGTTGCCGGCCCCCGAACGCAGCATGGTAGCGATCCATTCTCCGACGGACATGACGGGCTCCTTCCATCGTGCCTATGCATTCTCCTGCATATGCAGGTATTTGCATGTTTTCGGCGAAAAAAGAGAGAGCGGTGGGCGTGACGTCACCTCCCGCTCTCACAACGGGGACACGGGCAGTTGGCCACGGGTCCCACGGGGACCGGCGGGAAGGCCAGCTCCTCGTCGCTCAACGCGCGGACGATGGCCTGGGCCTTGTCGAGCAGCTCGGCCAGCCCCTCGTCCGCCAGGCGGTAGTAGACCAGCGTGCCTTCGCGACGATCCGTCACTAGCCCGGCCTCGCGCAGGGTGGCCAGCTGCTGGGAGACGTAGGGTTGATGCTGCCCCAACACGGCCGTCAGGTGGCAGACGCAGGCCTCCTGGCAAGCCAGGATGTCCAGGATCCGCGCGCGCACCGGATGCGCTAGCGCCCGAAACAGCTCGCCCAGAGCCTTGTAGCCACTGGATACTCTCGCCATCGCTTTCCCCCTAACCTCCCAGAACCCGCGCCCCATCGGCGACCCGGGCATCCATAGGTCGCCCGTAGCGACCGCCCTCCCCACTATGGCGGACCGCTCTACGACCGCGCCCCCACGCTAACCTCGGACAGCCACCGCTTGATCCGCGTCTCGATCTCGTCCCGCACCTCGCGGAACTTGGCCAGCGTCTCGGCCTCCGTGCCCTCAAAGGCGGCCGGATCCTCCAGGTCCCAATGCAACCGCTCGCCCATCCCAGGGAAGACGCTGGGGCAGTTCTTGTCCGCCTCGCTGCAGACCGTGATCAGGTAGCCAAAGTGCACCTCGCCCATGTACTCGGTCAGCGGCTTGGAGCGATGGCCGTCCAGCGGCATCCCGATCGCCTCCATCACCCGCTCGGCGTAGGGGTTGATCCCCTTGGGCTCCATGCCCGCGCTGTAGGCCTCGAACCTGTCGCCGCCGTGCTTGCGGAGAAACGCCTCGGCCATCTGGCTGCGGGCCGAGTTGCCGGTGCAGAGGAACAAGACTCTGGGTTTTCGCATGGTGCCCTCCATGGCGGGTGTTGACGGGACGCTGGACGCTATGTGGAGCGGCA
>CAYOBT010000338.1:0-3548 GCA_964402205.1 uncultured Anaerolineales bacterium | reverse complement strand
TTTCATAAGAAACCCGATGGAACGATCGTCCAGGGGCGCCTGCGGATGCCACCAAGCTCAGTCGTCTTCGACGAGGTCCACGGGGGTCAGCCCCTAGACCTGATGGGAGACATCCCCAAGCCGGACCTGGACGAGATCAAGCGCGCGCTAGACGCCCGCCTACTCACCGACGCGCAGGTCGAGGCCAAACGTGCGTTCTACCAGCAGGTCCGCGAGACCACGGATCGCGCGGTGTTTCTCAACGACGGTGCCGTCCAGATGCCCATCGCCATCGGAGGCTGGGGAGGATTGGGCGTCTTTCCCCTGCTCTGCGTGCTGGAGCCCGACCATGTCCACGCCCTGCACGAGATCTACACCCAATTCACCGAACACAACCTGCGCGCGTTGATGAGCGCCGCTGGCCCCTACGTGGACGTCATCATGATGTCCGCCGACGACTGGGGCACCCAGAACACCACCATCGCCTCGCCCAAGGTGTGCCGAGACCTGTTTGTACCGTACTGGCGTCGGCTCAACGATGCCGTTCACGAGGTCGCGCCTGAAACCAAGACCTTCCTGCACTCGTGTGGCGCCATCTACGATGTCATCGATCTGGTCATCGAGGGCGGATTCGACGTCCTGAATCCTGTACAATGGTGCGCCGGCGACCATGGCTACAAGGAATGGAAAGACCGAGCACGAGGCCGGATCGCGCTCTGGGGTGGCGGCGTGGACTCGCAGCACACGCTTCCCCTGGGCACCGTGGACGACGTCATCGCCGAAGTGTGGGAAGTCGTCAGCTACATGCTCCAAGATAGTGGCTTTGTGTTCTGCAACATCCACAACATCATGGCAGAGATTGCGCCCGAGAAGGTCATTGCCATGTACCAGACGGCCGGCGAGATTCAGGTCTAACCCATCGAGAGGAGCATCCAGATGACCGATGAACCGCTTGTCACTGGGCTGGCGCACGTCTGCTTTGTCGTCAGCGACCTAGAACGCTCCGTGGCTTTCTACTGTCAAACGCTCGGCCTACAGCGCGCCTTTTCGTTTGTCAACGATCGCGGAGAGACGTTTGGCCATTACGTGCATGTCGGAGGACGGCAGTTCATCGAGCTCTTCCAGCGCGAGCTCGCACGCCGTGCCGACGGGCAATCCTACCAGCACATCTGCCTAGAGGTAGATGACCTTCCGCGAACCGTTGCCACGCTGCGGGAGCGCGGCGTGGCCTGTACTGACCCCAAGCTGGGCTCGGACAACGCCTGGCAGGCGTGGATCGAGGATCCCGATGGCAACCGCATCGAGTTACACCAGTACACGCCCGACGCCCGACAGGTCCCGTGGCTAGCCTAGCGGAAACGTGAGGAGGTAGCGTGCCAACCCTTTACGAACGCATCTATGGCTGCTTGGCCGGCTCTCGGATCGGCTCCGCCATGGGGGCCGCTGTCGAGGGATGGGATCCCGAGCGCATCCAAGAGACGCATGGGCGCGTGACGGGATTCTTGCCCTACACCCACTACCGCGAGCGCGGGATTACGTGGGAGCGCATGCCTGGCACCACCGAGGACGGCATCGAACGCCAGAAGCTCATGTGCGCGGCTATCATCGCCAAGCAGGGCCGCATCACTGCAGAAGACCTGCATCGCACCGCATCCGAGCTCACAGACCTGGACAACATGCGCTACATGACGCAGCCCGAGGACCTACGCGTCATCGGGCTCATCAAGGCAGGTGTCCCAGCGGCAGAAGTCGGGCGGCTTTCGGGTTGGCATGGGCTCAACTTTGCTCGGGCGTGCCAGCCCATAGGCTGCACCAACGCTGGCCAGCCCGACGAGGCGGTCCGCGATGTGCGCGACATCGGGAGGCTCTTTTTCCCGCCAACAGATAGTGCGTTGGACTGGGCGGCCGTCTATGTGGCAGGGATCGCTGCCGCGTTGGCTCCCGACGCGACGGTCGTCAGCACCATTGCGGCCGCTCGCGAGGCTGCGCCTGAGCGCTACCGCTGGGAGATCGACCGCGCTTTGGAGATCGCGACCGTTTCCGAGAGCGAGGCGGCCCTCCGCGCCGCGTTCTACAGGCACTATGACGGGTGGGGTATCCCCTATGCCATCTCGTATGGCAACGAGACCGTCTGCAAGGCCCTCGCGGTGTTCCGGTTCGCAGACGGCAATGCGCGCGAGGCCATCCTTGTGAGCGTCAACATGGGCCGCGATACCGATTGCCTAGCGGCATCGGCCGGCGGCCTGGCCGGAGCCCTCACGGGCCTGGAGACGCTGCCTCAGGCGTGGATCGACCAAGTCGATCGCGCCACCGCCGCAAACCCTTACGCAAACATCCAAGGACCCATAGAGGATCACGCCAAAGGCCTCTACCAAGCGCTTCAATCTCGTGCGCACCGGGCGCGCGCCTGGGCCAATCGCATCGTCGAGCGCGATGCCTAGCGCACCCGATGGCGTGCTCATGCCGGCTGGGCAGTACCATTGCCTCCGTCACCGTTTGCAGGCGATGCTCTCGCCGGCGCGTATGGCGCACAGCCTCGGCGTCATGGCGACCGCCCGCGTGATGGCGCCTAGCATGGGCGCCGACCCCGCTCAAGCCGAGCTAGCAGGTTTGGTTCACGATGTTGCCAAGGAGCTCCCCCCTCAGGAGATGATCAGGCTCGCGAGCGAAGCAGGTATCACCTTCTGCCAGCCCTGCGAGCGCCACCCCATCTACCTCCACGCGCCCGTCGGAGCCTTTCTGGCCGAGCGGTGCCTCGGGGTCAGCGACGTGGCGGTCCTTGAGGCCATCGCCGTGCATAGCTATGGCGGTCCAACGCCGCGCTTAGACGACCCGCTAGCCTGGGCCTTGCGCCTCGCCGACCTCACCGAACCCAATCGCCGTTTCGATGCCGCGGATGGCCTCCGCTGGGCATGGGCATGCAAGGGGTGGCGCTATGCCGGTTGGCTGGCCTGCACGAATCTGGAGCGCTATCTGACGCGGATCGGCGTACCGTGCCATCCGAATGTGGTGGAGGTGGCGCGAGAGATGGGGCATGCTCTTTGAGTGTGCTCAGCTTCCGCTTACAGGAATTTGCGTTCCTAGGCCTCTAGTGCGAAAATGGCGCTGGTTAGGCCACACTATTCTTCCAAATGACCCTTGATGGTCGATTCTCTGTTTCTGCATGATCCAGAATGCGTATACTCGGCCGCCAAACTAGCAGTATCCGCTCCATTTACTGTGGCTACGCCCTGTAATCGCCTAGTGGATCTGGACATGAGCCATCGAACCCTTCGGATTGGGAGCACGGATGAGCGACCAGACCGCGCGCGTGAGCGCCACCCTCTGGAGAAAGTATGCCGGACAGGACACCGAGCTATGGGACTTGCTCCACGGCTGCGAAGCCACCCATACGACGTTCGGAAGGTGCAAGATCGGTGAGTATGAGGAGGAAACGCAGTTCATTCACATCAATGACTATCGCGTCGCAATAGAGCGATTCGGCGACGACGTAGTGCGTGACCTGCTGATTCCTAGACAGATCGAGTCCCAAATAGAGAACATGTTGAGGGATCATCCGAAACGACTCG
>CAYOBT010000337.1:0-3553 GCA_964402205.1 uncultured Anaerolineales bacterium | reverse complement strand
GCACGGGGATCCCGCACGTGTCGGGATGCTCACGCAGCCTCCCCAGCAGCTCCCAACCGTCGATGCCCGGGAGCATCACGTCGAGCAGGATGGCGTCGGGTTGCGCGTCGGTCGCGGACGCGCCATAGGGGTCCAGCTTCGCCTGATGGATCGACTGACCGAGATCCCCGTAGCTGGTCGTTTGATGCGCAACGCGCTAAGGTACCTGGCGCAGGTGGAGGACGCCCAGCCAGCCGAGCTCGCCGCAACGCCTGATCTGGCGACATGGTGGCCAGAGGCCCTCACTCCCGACCCTCCGCGCGAGCTGACCGACAGACCGCCCGCGGAAGGGCAACTCGCCATTGCGTCGGGAGCGTTACCCGTCAAGGACCCCATGGCCTGGCGCCGATGGATCGAGAATGGCGGGCTACTGCTCCTCTGGGACGTTGCGCCCGAGGGCTTGTCGTCGTGGCAGCTTGCCCTCGGCGCCGATCTCCGTCTCGTGAAGCCATCGCATCCCGTCTATCATCTCGTGCGGCCCAGCGATGCCATCGCGGACCCGCTTCTGTCCGGGCTGTCCAATGAGGACACGTGCTGGCTAGAGAACTGGCAGTACACGCGTCATCCGCAGAAAGAGTCCATCGCCTCCTACTTGCTAGGCCCGTCGGTAGGAGAGACGCTGCTGACGAACGCGCCGCGCTCCGGCCTGGACGTCCTCTTTGGCGATGATCGCTTTGCCGAGCGCGAACGTACCATCGCCATGAGCGCCTATCTCGACGCCGACCCGCCCCCAACCTTGGCGGGCCTCACGCGACTGTCCATCGGGCGAGGTCAGGCGCTGGTCTGCCAAGTCCACTGGCGACCTGGCAAGTGGCAGTTCCGGCGCCTGCTGGGGGCACTCCTCTGGAACTTGAGCTGCACCGTAGGCACCGATCTCCTGGCAGCGGATACCACACCTACCGCGACGCGCCTGAGTGACGGCAACCCGGACAGCGTTATGATCGCCCGTGGCCTTGACGACGCCGACGTCGAGCGGATGCGCCAGGCGTCCGAACGGCAACTCGAGTACTGCAGCGACAACGCCGCCTTTTCACAGCAACCCGAGTGGACACGTGTACCGGCGCCTGATGGCCGGATCCCCGCCAGCGCTCTGCCTGGGCGCGGCGACGTGATCATCGGCTTCCAGGTGGAGACAGCGGTGGCTCGCAAACTCACCGCTACCGTTGGCGGCCTGCCCAACCCTGATCTTCAGACCCACCTCGCCTTGTCTGGCAGCGGGACCGTGCGCGCTTGGATCAATGGGCGGCCGTGGCCGAGCGTTCACCTAGAAACGCGTGCTGACTCGCCCGCCGTCGGTCGGATCACCGATATCGATCTCGAGGCCGGCGCCAACAGCGTCCTGCTCCGATGGACGCCCGACCAGGCGACAGACACACTTGCTCTAGCGTTCGAGGACAAGACAGGCGCACGGGAGATCACCTTTGCTTTCCGCTAGCTGCAAGAGAGGATGGGCATGGTCCTTGGCTTCCTGACGATCCTCCTGCGTCGGCTCCACAGCCGACCGCTGCTCACCTCGCTGCTTGTGATCACCACGGCGCTCGCCGTGGCGATCACGGCTGGCATCCCAGTCTTTGCCGGTGCTGTCGGCCAGACGCTCATGCAAGAGGAGATGGACGCACGGAGCGAGACCAAGGGCTGGCCGGTGTTCTCGGTGCGGATCAGCGCTACCCCCACCGAGCAGCGACCAATCGGTGCTCCACGAGAGGACGTGCAGGACGTCGCCGACATCCACCACTGGCTCCGCCAGGAGCTGGCTGCGAACGTGGGGCTGCCCGTGCGAGCTGGCCACATCGAGGTCCAGAGCCCCGCCTACCGTCTGGCACCCCTCGCGGAGGATACCACCTACACGTCCGAGCACTTGGCTAGCGTCCGCGTTGTGGCCATAGCCTCTTCAGCTGACGGGCTAGCCGGCGCTCCGAAAGACGCCGCTTTCTGGGCCGAGTCGGAGTCGCCTGCCGAGAGCCTGCCCGCTCCCATAGCGACTGTGAGCGGAGCCCCGTACGGCGAGATCCGCATGCCGGGCGTCCTTAACGTCTGGGTCGAACAGCATCTTGCCGACAGTTTGGCGCTCCAAGCAGATGAGACCTACGAGCTCGGCCAGCTCTATGCCAGCGTCGGCGAGGGCTTACCGGTCTATGTGGCGGGGATCTGGGCCGCCGAGGACCCTCTCGACGACGCGTGGTATCGGGACCCCCGCACCCACTTTACTGCGAGCCTACTCACCACGCCGGCCGCCTATGCCCAGTGGATCGGGCCCATGGTGGAGCAAGGCTCTGCTTTCGCGTTCTGGTACTATGTCATGGACGAAAGGCGCCTGAATCTCGACCGCGCCGACGCCTACATCGGCGGACTGACAGGCCTCGCGCGCGATGTTGCCAACCGCTTGCCAGGCGGCCAGATGGACCTTGATCCGCGGGAGGACCTGTTGCGCGGCCGCGCACGGAAGCAAGAGCTTCAGGTGGTCCTCTTTGGATTCAGCGTCCCCGTGATCATCATCCTGATCTACTTTCTCGGGTCGCTCTCAGCCACACAGACTCGCTTCCAGACCGGCGAGATCGCCATGATGGCCAGCCGGGGCAGCTCGCGCTGGCAGCTTGTGGGCATCTGGCTGTTGGAGTCACTGGTGCTCTTGGCCGTGGCCATTCCCATCGGCCTGCTCGGCGCGCTGCTGCTGGCCCGCAGCATGGGTTTCGCCGATGGGTTCCTTTCGTTCACGCCCCGCGAGCCTCTCCAAGTCAGCCTGGCTTCTGTGGGACTGGACCTGGTGCTCTCTCTCGTTGGCGCCAGCCTGCTCGTTCGTCTCGTGGCCACGTGGCGTGCGGGCCGCAGCACCGTCGTCGCGCACGAGCGCGCTCAGGCTCGCAGACGTCTCATCTGGGGCGGCGTCCGGCTGACGCTGACGGCAGCGCTTTGCATGGTCACGCTGTACGCGTACCGCCAGCTCACTATCCGCGACCTGGGCCTCCGTACGGCCACTGGCGCGAGCATCGTGTCTGCGTTCCAGGCCGCCGACGACCCCTTGGTGCTGCTGGCGCCCACGCTGTTCCTATTCTCGGTGCCCTTGCTCGTATCCGAGCTATTCGTCCTGCTGATGCTGCCCTTGGGATGGATTGCCGGCTATCTCCCGTGGGTCTCGGGCTACATGGCCGGGCTGAACCTCGCGCGCAGCGGAGGTCTCTACCGAGGCCCCGTCTTTCGCCTCGTCGTATGCTTGTCACTTGGGGTGTTCTATGCGTCGGCCGCCCGCAGTGCGGACGTCTGGCTGGTAGATCGTCTGCGCTACCGCGTGGGCAGCGATATCACGTTCACCTTGGGTAAGGAGGAAGCGAGCGTGTCGCTAGGCGTTTTCGCAAAGGACGGCGATGACAGCTCTGCGAATCAGCCGATCGACATGCCAATGTTGCCAGCCGAGATGTATGAGGATCTGCCCGGCGTCGATTCTGCCGCACGCGTCGGCGACTTTGAGGTGGCCCTCGCTGCTAGTGGCGACTTGCCCTACCTGCGGATGCTAGCC
>CAYOBT010000336.1:0-3567 GCA_964402205.1 uncultured Anaerolineales bacterium | reverse complement strand
GGTCGAGCCCCAAGGGTACTCGACGATGGGCACGCGGTCGGCCTCTTGGTGGGCGTCCATGCAACGCATCCGCTCATAGGTGGACATGGGCTGCGACGTCATCGCTCCTCCTGACACATCTCCTGCGTGGGGATACAGCTCTCACAAGGCACGCCGACCTGGCATAATCCACAGCCGATGGTCTCGACGCGATAGTAGCTGTCGCGCAGCGGTACGATGCGCTGCCGCTGGTACGCCAGACAGCGGGCCTTGTCGTGCCCAGCGGCCGTGATGGCGCCAGCAGGGCATCGTGCGATGCAAAGGCCACAGCGTCCGCCGGCGAGCTCTGGGCACAGCGCGTAGGGATCGTGCACGAGTCGCGGGGTCACAGCTAGCGGCGCATCGGTGACGACACTGCCACAGCGCATGGCCATCCCGCGCTCCGTGATAAACCCGTCGCTGAGCCCAAAGCTACCCATGCCAGCCACAAAGAGAGCATGTCGCTCAGACCAGGTAGATCGTGGGCCGCCGTCGTCGGTAGACCAGTCAATGGCGAACCGGTCCGAGATGACGGGGGCGACGGCTAGATAGCCGCGGGCTTGGAGGTGTCCTTCCACCTGGCGACGGAACGCGTCGTTGAGCTCCTCGCCATGCTGACGCTGCTGCCCCCACCAGAGCGATGGCACGGCGCTCTCTCGCCGGTTGCTGGCCCGGATGCCTTCGGCCACCGGCAGCACCCAACAGAGCACCCTCAGCGCACGCCATGGCGGCACCCCGAGCAGCTCCCTCGGCGTGAGATGCTCCGGGCCGATGATCATCTTGTAGACAGACCACAGGGAATCGTCACCATCGGCGCAGCCCCAAAGCGGGGCGTCGAAGATGGGTCCACTCTTATCCGGCAGCAGGTTGAGGGAAGTCTCGACAAGCCACCGTGATAGCTCCGCCTCCAGCACGCGCTGCAGCGTCATGGCCCCTCCCCAGGAATGCAGGTCACGGCGGTCACCAGTCGCGCGAATCCGGCACGGGCAACCAGCGGCCATTCTCCACGATCGACTGCTGGCTTACGAGCCCCGGCAGGGTCATATCCATGGCCCGATGGATACCGACCGCTGGCTCTGTCCCCTGGCGGATAGCGTGCACGAAATCGGCTACCACGTAATAGTCGCCGCCACCGTGGCCGGCAGCCTGAGCGGCCGCCTCATCCTCGCGCCAGCCCGTGGGGAGGTGGGGCGCAAGCTCCTCCTCGATCGCCATCAGATCCAACCAACGATCGCGCTCGGGATTGAGCGCCCGCAACCAGATGCGATGGGGCTCGCCAGGCGCGCGCGCCGATTCAAAGGCGCCATTGGTGCCCTGCAGTTGATAGTTGTTCATGGCGTGGGGCCGGTCGGAGAGCATGTCCACGCGCACCTTGGCAAGGCCGCCGCTGGCCATCTTGCACAGCATGACCACCGCATCCTGATTCTCGTACAGATCGCCGCGCGGATCCCGATAGTGATGGCCACTTCCTGCGCAGCAGACCTCGACGACGCGGTCGCCCGGCATCCACTCCAGGATCGGCCCGAGGCTGTGCGTGGGATAGGTGATGCCGTCGATGCCCGTCTGCCATTTGCGCCGCCAGGGCGTGGTCTCGTTGAGCTCCTTGAGCTCGTGAAGGTACTCGCCCTCGGCATAGTAGGTCTCGCCAAAGACCCCCGCCCGGACCAACGCCGTCACCAAGGCGATGAACCTGGGGTGGATATAGTTCTCGGCCATGGCATAGATGGCCGCGCTTGCCTTGGCAACGCGCACAAGCTCCTTGCACTCGTCGATGGAGACACCGGCAGGCACCTCGCTCAGGACGTGGATGCCGCGCTCCAGCGCCGCGATGGACTGCGGCACGTGCAACGGCATGGGCGTGCCGATGAGGACCGCGTCCACCCCGCCCCTTTCCAGCATCTTTTGGTAGTCGGTGTAAGCGGTCTCGGCGCCCAGACGCACGCGCGCCTCTTCCAAGACATCCTGGCGGATGTCACACACCGCGCGGACATGGACGCCGTCGATGGCGTCGATGACCCGTTTGAAGCTGCCACCACGCCCAGCGGCGCCCACCACCCCAAGGGCTACTGGCTCTGGCCTACCCATCAGTTCTCCTCCTCGCCACTGGTGGGACTGCTGCCCACTAGCAGCATCACGTCCCAAGGTGCGACATTCTTCAGCCAAACAACGATGCCCGACTCTTCGCGCTTCCACCCGATCGGCTCATAGCCCGATGGCTTGAGCTGGCGCACCCACGAGGGCGACGCCTTGATGCGCACCGTCACCGGGCCGGTGGGATCGAGGCTGTTGTTGAGGAGAGCCGCCACAAAGCGAGAGCCGTCCTCGCTCATCCGCACAAAAGGCGCCAGACGCCCCGTCTCTTGGATGGACAGCGGCAGCTCGTTCTTGGCGATCCACTCGGCGAGGCGTTGCATCTGGTTGCGCTTCCAGGACCATCCGAGGCGGCTCCAAGGCGCATAGGTCGTCACGGCGACGCGTCCGCCGAGCTCGTTCTCATAGGCAGTTACGCACGGGCCGGCGTCACCATCATCAAACCAGAGCGCTCGGGAGAGGATCCGAACGCTGCTATCGAGAGGCTCCAGCAAGACGCACGGATTCGCCGAAGAGATGAGCGCGTTGCGACCGTCGCCCTCATGCCCCTCGTTCCAGGCATCGCCGGTGGCGCGCTCGTACACGGCATCGTCGACCACGGCTCCGGGGCGCACGCCGGTCAGATAGCCCAGGCCCCGTTCCCAGAGGACGGACAGCGCCGGGCCATCGAGGATCACGCCCTCGGCCAGCATGGACCGCAGTTCGTCATCGGAAAAGGCCTCGGCGATGCGCCCCGCCAGCAGCGTGCCGCAAGCCGTGGATGACCCGCTACTGGTAACGATGCCAAGTTCCTGCCAGCGTCCCGCACGTCGGAGGTCATAGGGGCCGTGCTCCCAGAACCACCCCTCGCCGCCGCGGACCGTTCTCCGAGCCATCAGCCGGTCGTGAAAGGCAGGCCAGAGACCGGCCACCTCCAAGCCATCGACGCGGCGGGAGAGCTCTTCCCACATCTTGCGATGGGCCGAGATCGCTCGCGCGGCCGGCGCATAGTCGTCCAGACGCCCAGGGAAATGGCTGGTGAAGGCATAGGCGAGATCGTTGCACCCCTCCATGATGGCCAGGGTGCACTCTGTCACCATCGCCGCGTTCGACTTGTCCAACGGGACATGGGGATAGCTCTCCATCTCGTACGAAACATAGGTAACGTCGGACGGGTAGCCTCTCGCCTGACGGCCAACCTCCATGGCCTTGAAGAGCATGTCGCGGGGGCGCTCGTCGGTGTAATAGCCCCAGCCCGGTCGGCCGCGCGTGGCCCCCAAGGCAGTCATCCATCGGGCATAGTCCTGCCCCGAATAGGTGCTATGCCCTGGACCGACGCTCATGTAGCCTAGCTGGATATCCGAGTCCACCTCGCGAACGGCCTGGCCGATCCGAGCAAAGAGCTCCTCCAGCAGCGTCACGTTGTGCTCGATCCAGGCCTCGCGCAACTCGCCGCCCTCGGGCGCGTTCAGCAGCGCG
>CAYOBT010000335.1:0-3583 GCA_964402205.1 uncultured Anaerolineales bacterium | reverse complement strand
GCGCTGCGACTCGCCCTGGAAAAGAACATCCCGATGATGGTGTACGGCTGGTCGCCCGGGCAGATACCCATCGCCTCGGCCTTTCTGCGCCCAAGGCGCTCCATGTTGCGGGCCATGGTCGAGGCCTCCGCCACGCCGCTGCAACAGGCTAGCGAGGACCAAGCCGGGGCCTTTTTCCCGACTCCGAGCCAGCTCGAGAATGCACCGCGCATGCCCGCCAACGTCTCGCCGCTCATCTTCCTCGATTGGCAAGAAGAGTCGGCAATCGAGACCGTTCGGCGCTTTGGCTGGACACGGCCCGAAGATATCGACGATCCCAACTCGAGCAACTGCCTGATCAATGGCTTTGCCAACCAAGTGCACATGGCGCAGATGGGGTATCACGCCTATGCCATGGAGCTATCAGGCCTCGTACGTGAAGGATACATGGAGCGCGACGAGGCGTTGCGTCGCTTGGAGACGCGGCCGCCGGCCGAGTCGGTTCGGCAGGTGGCCGACCGCTTGGGTGTGCTAGCACCATCGTCCACCGAGACGCGTCTGGATCTCGATATGACGCAGGGCAAGGAGCTCAGCATATCACTGACGGATCCGGTCTGCCCCTAGCTTGGACCAGGCCCCGGCTAGGAGGGGAAGGACAGCCGAGATGGACAGATCATCCGCAAGCCATGGCCACTCTAGGCGCAGCATACGCGTGCTGGGCGTTGGGCTGTTCGCGCTGGCTCTGCTCCTAGTCAGCCTGGGGGCACTCTACTCGCTCTCGAGACGAGATCCCCGCGCAGTCTGGCGTCGCGCCAATCATCTGGTCCGTGCCGTCGTCGATCGGGGCACCGTCACGGGACAGAGCCAGGGTGCGTATACCAACGTCATCTTCCTGCATCACTCGACGGGTGGCGCCTTGATCGCTGAGGGGGGCGTCCGCGAGATCATGACCGAAGCTGGCTTTGACTTCTGGGATCATGGCTACAACCCCACAGGATTGCGCAGTCCAGACGGGCAGCTCGTCGGGTACAGCTATGGCATCCCGGGCGACAACACGGATCCCGACGGCTTGGCTAGCCTATTCGCGCAACCGACCTATCCGCTCCCGGTCAACGCGCTGAGCGGGCTCTTGCAGCACGAGGTGATCGCCTTCAAGTCATGCTTCCCGGCCAGTCAGATAGATACTGACGCCGAGCTGGAGCAGTACAAGGCCTGGTACGTGGGCATCCGGGACGTCATGGACGCCCACCCCGATCACGTGTTCATCGTCATGTCGCCGCCGCCATTGCACCCCGCTGTCACTGATCCGGCAGCCGCAGCGCGGGCGCGGGCCTTTGCCAAGTGGCTTTCCTCGGATGCCTACCTCGATGGGCACCCGAATGTCTTCACGTTTGATCTTTTCGACCAGTTGGCGGAAGGCGACCCCGCCTCGCCGGACGCGAACACTCTGCGGAGAGAGTATCGGCCTGCAGAAACAGACTCGCACCCCAACCAAACGGCCAACGAGGCCGTAGGCCCGGCGTTCGCACAGGCTGTCATATCGGCCGCACGCAGCTACGCGCAGGGGAGCTGACCCAGCGAGATCGCAGATCGCGAGCCAGATGCCGGAGCGCAAGCGGCACACCATCGGGTGCACGCGCACTGACGCGAGAACGATAGCGTACATTGAGGATGTAACAGGACATGACGAACGAAACACGGTTTCCGCGACGACGATTCCTGCGGCTAGCAGCCATGCTGGCAGGCGAGGTGGCGTTGAGCATGCTCCCGGGCTGCCGCCCATCGCTTGGCCGGGTCGACGCAGGGACGGTTCTGCCAAGCGCAACCCACACGGCTACTGCGGCAGGGATCGCGTCAGCGGGGGCCTCGACGGGGCCGAGCGCGACATCATCGCTGACGCCGCTTCCCACCGATACCGCAGCCCCGACAGCTACTCCTGCGCCGGTGGCAGTGCAAAGCACCGCTACGCCGAAGGCCTATCTACCCCACGTTCAGCGATCGACGGTGTCGCCACCCCCCACAAGCACCCCCACGACGGAGCCCACGCCGACCGTTCCAGCGCCCCTTGGTCCGAAGGTCGTGCACGTGCACGACCAGGCCGCCACGTCGTGGACAGGTCAGACCTCGTATTGGACTTATGTCAATCAGTCCGCGGTCAACGAGATGCTGGACGAGGGCTTGATGGCCCTCACCGGGGCAGCCACTGTGGCAGATGCCTGGCGCGTGCTGATCCCGAACTATCAAGCGGGACAGGTCGTGGCCATCAAGGCGAACTTTAACAACTCGGATGGCTGCGACGACGTCGACGGCCAGATCGACGGCCTGATCCAGCCCGTCAATGCCGTGGTTCGCGGTCTGAAGCTGATCGGCGTGCCCGAGAGCTCCATCTGCGTGTTTGACGCCAGCCGTCGCATCCCTACGTATTTCGTGAGCGGCTGTCTCTATTCGGGTGTGGTATTTCGCGATTCGGGTTGCCGGCAGTACGCCAGCTGGTCGAGCAGCGACCCCAACGCGTATGTGACCTTTCAGGTGCCAGAAGATCTCGCAGCACCGCCTGCAACGCGCATCGATGACGTTCTGATTTCGTCCTCCTACCTGATCAACATGCCGATTCTCAAGCCTCACAGGATAGCGGGCGTTACGCTGACCTTCAAGAATCATTTCGGCAATATAAGCGCCCCCTGGGATCTTCATCCGTACATAGGCATACACAGGGATACCTATCGCTCTGACTATAACCCACTGGTGGACATCTACCGGAATCCGCACATCGCAGACAAGACGGTATTGGTCCTAGCCGATGGGCTCTTTGCCGCCCACGACTTTGAGGCTCCGCCCTCCACATGGAGTACGTTTGGGGGTCAGCTCCCCAACAGCCTTTTGGTGTCGACCGATCCCGTGGCGATAGATTCGGTGATGTGCGACCTCCTGCAGGCGGAGTTGGGCTTGGCCGAACGGGCCGACGACTATCTGGCACTAGCGCACCAAGCTGGGCTGGGCACGTATGAACGCGGTGATCCCTGGAGTAGTGGCTACGCTAGCATCGACTATGTGCGGCTAGGATAGGCAAAGGTTGGAGCTCCGATGATCAAGCGTCTGCTCCTGCTGAGCGGGCTCGCGATTGTGGCTGTGGTCGTCGCCCATGCTGCCCAGTGGGTGTGGGTCGCCATGTTCTGGTGGACTGACCGCTACCTGCCAGTGAGCGTCCCGAACTATGACCTCATGGGCACGCCGTCGTACTATGGTGTGGTTATCCTGCAAAAGCTCGCGGTCTTTGCTGTGCCAGCCTTTCTCTTTGCGACGGGCTTCTTTGCTTCGTATGCCAGCCGAGGGACACATGGAAAAACATGGAAGCTGGTAGGCGCGCGGCTGAAGGTCCTCCTTATACCCTATCTTATCTGGTCCTTGGTGATTTTCGTGGGCGATTATCTGCAGGGCATCGTTTATACTTTTCCACAGTATCTAAGCCGCCTTTTACTGGGCAAGGCCGTGGAAACTTATTGGTATGTATTCGTACTGATTCAACTGTATCTTCTTTTCCCATTTCTCGTTCCGATCGCAATAAGGCGTCCTAAATTGCTACTAGTAGCTACAGGAACGCTAT
>CAYOBT010000334.1:0-3588 GCA_964402205.1 uncultured Anaerolineales bacterium | reverse complement strand
CCGCACCAAGTCGAGGTCCTCAGGCTTGCGCACAAAGTCCAGGCCACTACAATCAATGTGGACCACTCGGCTCTCGTCATACTCGCCAAAGAAACGCTCATACGCCCGACGGAGCTGCTCAATGTAGGCTCGCGACATCGATCGCTCGTACGAGCGGTCACGGATAGCGATGCGGTCCATGAGCACGTCCGTCTCGGCATAGAGGTATACGACCAGGTCGGGCACGGACACGCTTGCCGATAGCGCCGCATATAGTCGCTCATACGTCTGGAGCTCGTCGCCGGTGAGGTTCTCGTGAGCAAAGAGATAGTCCTTGCCAAAGACATAGTCGCTGAGTACCGATCCCTCTTTCAGCGACCGCACCAGTGCTTGCTGTTGCCGGTAGCGGCTCAGCAGGAAGAAGATCTGCGTTTGGAACGCATACCTTGACCGTTCTCGGTAAAAGTCACTCAGGAACGGGTTCTCTTCGAATACCTCCAGTAGCAGTTGGGCATCGAACTCGGGCTGGAGCAGCCGCGCCAACGTCGTCTTGCCCACACCAATCACGCCTTCAACGGCAAGATATGTCACGCTGACCTTCCGATCTCTTCAGGCGAGGTTGCACGCAGGATAGAGACCACACCTTGCCCTGTCAAGAACACAGGCCGCAACCTCTCACCGAGAGCATACGTATAGGTGGTAGCTCATGAATGCTCAGAGGCCAGCGCCGCCGACCGGAGACAGTCACAGCGTGGAATCCCAGGAGCGAGTATGGGCCGTCGCGGCCAGGCAGGGAGACGAGGAAGCCTTTGCCAAGCTTGTGGAAGCGTACCAACGCCCAATCTACAACCTGGCATATCGGATGCTCGGCAGCCCGGGCGAGGCTGAGGATGCGGCCCAAGAGACTTTCCTACGGGCGTACACCCGCCTTCATACCTACGACCCGAGCCGCAAGTTCTCGTCGTGGATTCTATCCATCGGGTCACACTATTGCATCGATCGTTTGCGCCGGCGCCGTGGCAAGACGGTCTCGATGGAAGAGATCATGTCTGAGCGGTGGCTCCCTGACGACGATCCGCGTCCCGAACAGCGCACCTTGGAGCACGAGCGCGAGGCATTGATTCAGAGCATGCTTCAGAAAGTGGCGCCCCAGTACCGCGAGGTGTTGATTCTACGTTATTGGCACGATTATTCCTATGAGGATATCGCCGAGATCACACAAACGAGCGTCAGCGCCGTCAAGTCTCGGCTACATCGGGCGCGCAACGCCGTAGCAGACGCCCTAGAAACCCACGAGGCCGCGAACGAAAAGGCAGACCAAAGGAGGAGGGTGCATGGCAATGCATTGTCACGAAGTATCTGAATACATGCACCTCGCGATCGATGGCACGCTGGAGCCAGCCACACAGCACGAGCTCGACCAACACTTGGCCGAGTGTGCCTCTTGCAAGCAAAGGTACGAGCGATTGAACCAGGCGGTGGCGTTTCTCCAAGCGTCTCAGATGGCTGAACCGCCTTCTGGCATGCGCGATCGTGTGATGCACGACATACGCATACGTAGACGGCGCAGGCGTCGGATGCTCGCCTGGGCGCGAGGCATCATGTGGGCGCTTCTCGCCATCGCCCTAGGGGCTCTTGCGGTGCTCGCACTGCCCGCCGCCCGAGAGATGCTGGCTTCGGACCAGTCGGTGTATGCCAGCATCGTGCGGAGCGTTCTGATCTTCTACCAGTTCGGGCTTGGCTTGGCTGGCGGCATGCGCGTGATCCTCATGGCGCTCTTTGGCAGGACCGGTACCGCCACGCTGGCCATCTATGCTGCGCTAGCTGCGGCCGTCGCTACAGCCTGGCTGCGTGTGATCGTGCGCGGCGCCAGCGTGCGGGCCTGATCAGGGGGGAACACGTGACGCACCATACACAGCCGGTGGCGTATCGTCGCAGGACACGCTTGCGCAATCTCGGCGCGCTTTTTCTCTGTCTCCTCGTGTGGGGTCTGGCGATGCCGGTGGCAGCAGACGGCTCGGGCACGTTGAGTATTGTCGGCCGTAGTCACACCCTCGCCGACGGAGAGACCTGGAACGGCGACATGGCCGTCATCGGTGGAACCGTTGAGCTCGAACGAGGTAGCACGCTCAATGGCAGCCTCTCTGCCGTTGGTGGCACCGTCAACATCGACGGGAACGTCAACGGGGAGGTCGTCGGGATGGGTGCTACCATCGACCTCGGAGAGCATGCTGTCATCCAAGGGGATCTGATTGTGCTCGGCACCCTGCGCCGTCATCCCGACGCCCGCGTGTCTGGTGACATCTTGCAGGGCGCCGACGCCACCAGACACCTCCAAGCATTGCCTGGCATCCTCGGCTCGGGAATGGGCCAACTGGGCGCGGCCTCGACGGGATCGCCGCTGTCTGCCAGCGGCCCCGTACGTCGCGCTGGGCGATGGTTCGGGTGGATGCTGACACTGCTCGTCACCGCCGCCCTTGCCGAGCTTGTGCTCCCACAGAATATCGAGCGTGCCTCTTCCGTGCTGATGGGCTCTTGGGTCGAGTCGCTGGCCGCAGGGCTGTTGACGCTGATCGCATCGGCGTTGATCATCCCGCTCATGGTCATCATCTGCCTCGGCATCCCGGTCGCCATCATCCTGGGCATCGCCTTGATGCTAGCCATCCTGTTGGGATGGATAGCAGCCGGAAAGGTGTTGGGATCCAGGCTGCTACTCGCATTGAGGATCGAGGCCAGTGCGCCGATGATCGACACCTTGGTCGGCGTCGTGCTCCTGAGTTTCGTCGCTGCCATACCCTGCCTGGGGGGACTCCTATCGCTGGGTATCTCTGCATGGGGCGTTGGAGCAATCGCGTTGACGCGATTTGGCTCGAGGGGCTATCCGCCCCTGCCATCGCCAACACAGACCACCTCGACGCCGCAGGATCCCCTGCACGACACGCATCCGCTCGATGAGAGCAAGGCTCCTTCGGCGGACCAGCCCTAGCCTCTACAGAGATCCCACACAGCGAGCGGTCCATCGGAAGGGCCACTCGCCGTCTCTCTGCGTGACACCTCCGTTTGCGGGCGCTCCATCTCACCGTATACTGATAGCTGGAGGCACAACGTCACATGGTTGTCACCCAGGTGAAGCTTCGCTCGCTGATTGGGCCGATCGCCGTCGGGGTGCTCTTGTTCCTGCAGATCTTTAGCCCCGCGCGCGCGGTCCTCTTCTTGTTGCTCGTTGTCAGCGGCGTGCTGGCCGTATCCTACTTTTGGGCTCGCGAGCTCGGACGGGGCCTTCAGCTCTCGCGATTCCGCCGCTACGGTTGGGCCCAAGTCGGCGACATCATTGAGGAACGCTTTGTCCTCCGCAACAACGGCGTCATGCCAGCCATCTGGGTAGATGTCCGCGATCACAGCGATCTTCCCGGATACAGTGTGAGTCGTGCCACGGGCGTCGGTGCCCACGCCACCACCCGCTGGACCACAGAGGGTTCATGCTCACAACGGGGGATCTACACGCTGGGCCCCATGGAGCTCCACACCTCTGATCCCTTTGGCCTGTTTGACGTGACCCTGGAGCATCAGTACAGCGAGAGCTTTGTGGTGTACCCGCCGCTGGCCGCC
>CAYOBT010000333.1:0-3608 GCA_964402205.1 uncultured Anaerolineales bacterium | reverse complement strand
CTCGGCCGTCATGAACACCCACGTATGCGACGACATGAGCACCTCGCCGCCCATGGCGTGGATCTCGTCCACCAGCCGCCGCTGCTTGTCTATGATAGCCGGCCTCGTGGATAGCTCCAGCGGCGACGGGTCGAACATGTCCCCCATGATGTCGCACATCGAGGCGCCTGCCTCGATGGCGCCGATGAGGCTCCCCACCAGGTCATCGTCCGTCAAGCCACTGCCGGCGTGGCGATAGTGCATCACCAGGATCGGCTTGTCGCTGGCATAGGCGAACACGCGCTCGAGCTCGATCTGGGTGCGGTACGGTGCCTCCAACGAGCCCAGCATGACGCCAAAAGCATCGGCGCCGTCATAGATCGCGTTGCGCATACTGGCGATGCACGCGGACGGCGTCCTCTCGGTGATCATGGCAACGAGCATCGGCCGGGGCGCCTGTCGGCTGAACGACGGTCTCGCCATCATGCGCCTACCACCTCATACTCAGCGTTCGCCCGCCATCGATGACATAGTTCTGCCCCGTGATGAAATCCGCCGCGTCCGAGGCGAGGAACAACACCAAGTCCGCCACTTCCTCTGGCTGGCCCACGCGTCCCAGCAAGGTCGGGGGGCCGCCGCCATGCGTCGCGATGGAACCAGGGGACACGCAGTTGACCTGGATGTTGTGCTCGCCCAGCTCGATGGCCAAGGCCTTGGTCATGGCAATGATGCCACCCTTGGCAGCCGAATAGTCCACCATCTCGGGAAGGCCGTTGACCCCAGCCACCGAGGCGATGCTGACGATTTTGCCGCGCCGCGCCGCGATCATGTCGCCGATCACGGCCTGGGTCACGATCATCGGCCCCAGCAGGTTCACATCAAGGACCAGCTTCCACGTCTCTTCGGTGGCATCGGCAAAGCGAGTCCGCTTGACCTTACCCCGGCCGATCCAGTCCGCAGGCCCGCCAGCATTGTTGACAAGGATGTCAATCGCGCCCAGGCGCTCCGTGGCGTCCGCAACGGCCTCGCGGACGCGCGCGCTGTCGCGAATGTCGGCCGCCGCCGCCCACGCCGTGCCGCCCGACGCGGTGATGGCCTGGGCAACCTCGTCGGCACCCTGCTCACGCACGTCCATGGCAACAACGTTGGCACCCTCGCGTGCCAACGCCGTCGCGATCGCCCTGCCGATGCCACCTGCTGCGCCGGTGACAAGGGCCGTCTTGCCAGCAAACCTCATACGCCCCCCCGTCGCCCCAGAGGGCGCGTGCACCTGGCCTCTGGTGGGACCCCCATCGGCCCTAGTCCTTGTCCGCCGGCCCGATCAATCGCCAGATCAACCACAACCCCGACATCAGCGCCGCGCCCAAGCCCAGGGTCGCCCCAATCTTGCTATCGTCCCGGACCGCCGCCGTCGCGGGCACCCCTTGGCCACGCTCATGCTGACGCTCATAGCGGCGCTCGTGGTGGCGCACGCCGCGCAACACCAGCGGCTGCATCTCCAGCATAGCGGCATCGCCCGGCACCGCCTCCAACCCGCGCACCAACGCCCGATGCGCCTCCTCCCAGTCGCCCGCCTGCACGTGCACCTTGGTCAGAAGCCGATGCACGCGCGCGAAATCCGGCGCAAGCTCCAGCGCCGCCAGGAGCTTGTTGCGCGCCCCTCGCCACTGGCCGTTACGCGCCATGGACAGCGCCTGGTTGTAGAGGATCACATGCTCAAACTCCAGCCGGAACAACGCCGCCAGGTCCTCTTGGCAATCGGGGCAGATGGTCGAGTCTGGCCCCACCGTCCCAGCGCAATACGGGCACTTGATGCGCGTCTCGATTGCCTCTGCCACGCCGTACCTCCTAAGCCTGAGAGCCTTGGACGTCATCTCCGCCCGCCGCCTCATGCTGCTCGCGCTTGGAGCCCACCAGCACCCCCGCCCGCCGTAACAGGCCATTGGGCCAAACGTATCCCGTTCGAACCTCCCGCAGGACCGTCCCCGCCGGCAGGTTACCGCGCGGCTCGCTCTCGACAACCTCGCACCTTTCCGGATCCGCCGCCTTGCCCACCACCTGGAGCGGCTGCACCTTGTGATACTCGAGAATCTTGCCCACCTTGCGGCCCAGCGCCACCACGGCCCGGACCATGGCGGCCTCTTGCGCGTTGCGGCTCACGCCCCATCGCTCCACGATCCGGTGGATGTCGTCCGTCAGCGAAGCCACCTCCACCAGCACCTCGCCGAGGTCCGTGGCAGCCTGCACGCGCTGCTCCTCCATGCCATGCTCCAACCGGCTGATGCGGAAGAACAGCTCGCGCATGGTGGCCGCGGGATCAGCATCCACCGCGCTGGGCGGCAGCGGGATGAACTCGTCATCGATGCGCAACGGATCGCTCACGGCCACCACCTCCTCACATGCGTCAACCTTGGCCGATCATAGGCACCACGCCCAGCTCCGTCAAGGCTCTTCACGCCGATACTGAGCACTCTACCGCTGTACTGGTTCCTCCCAGGCCGTCTTTTCATGGCCGGCGAGGAGACGATCCGCCGCCGCCTCACGACCGCTCTCGCGCAGTCGGTCGGCATAGGCATGCAGCAGGCCTCTCGTGTGGAAAGGCCCGCCCTCACGGATCACCGTCCACATCGGGTCCACGTCCGTCTCGGAGCTGGCCATCATGTCGGCGTGCCACCGCTCCAGCATGGCCAGGCCCTCCTGGACCAGCTCGGGATGGGACGGCGCGAGGTCGGTGAGCTCGTGCGGATCCTCGTCCACCTCGAACAGCATCACCTCGGGGAAGGCCTTCAAGCCATCGTGGTAGGTGCGCACCAGAATCCAGCGCCCCCAGCGGACGGCGCGTTGGCAGCTCCAGGCCGCCTGGCTCACCACCAGGTGATCGCGGCCCGCTTCCACGCCCGTGCGCAAGGTCGCGGCAAAGCTCTGGCCGTCCCACTTGCTCGGGACGCGGGCGTCGAGCATGTCGCTGAGGGTGACGGGCAAATCCAGGTTGTAGTGCAGCCCGCGATCCACGCGCCCACCGGGCAGCCCTGGCCAGCGGATGATCAGCGGCACGCGGCTGGTGATATGGTCCGCCGTCTGATGGTCGCCATACACGTTCAGCTCGCCCTGGTTCTCGCCGTGATCCGCCGAGACAATCACCACGGTATCATCGAGAACGCCCTTGCGCTCGAGCAGGTCCAGGATCTGGCCAATGTGATCGTCCATGTAGCGAATGCCCGTGTCATAGCCGTCGATCCACCGCTTGTAATCGGCCAAGGTGCGGATATCGTGCGGCAGCCGCGGCCAACGCTCGGTATCGTTGGGGCCAATGTGGGCCACGTCGCGCGCGCTATGGGGACCGTACGCCTCCCAGTCCCGTCGGATCTTCTCCTCGGTGATCCAATCGGGCGGCGGGTCATCCTCGAACGGGTTGCCATAGTCCAGCGGTGTGCGATAGGGCGTGTGCGGATCCCAGAAGTTGATCTGGAGGTACCAGTGGTCCTCGTGGCCATGGCGCTCCAGCCAATCCATGGCCAGTGGCGCAATCTCGTCAGCCCGCTCCAAGCCGCCCTTGCCCGGGTTGATCATCTCGGAAAACCCGCGATAGAACCACCACGCCGAGTGCCGCTCAGCATAGGGGCTGACCG
>CAYOBT010000332.1:0-3616 GCA_964402205.1 uncultured Anaerolineales bacterium | reverse complement strand
CGGTAAACTCGGTCTGCTCCTCTTCTTCCTCGGCTGCTGCGCCCGGGGCGGCTGCGACCGCGGCCATGGCCATAGGCGCTGCCGCAGTGACGCCGAACTTTTCCTCAAGCGCCTTGACTAGCTCGGCCAACTCGAGCACGGTCATGCTGCTGATGGCCTCGATCAATTCTTCCTTTGTCACCTTGCATCCTCCATTCTTCGGATCGCTTTCGATGTGATGTTCCGGCCAGCAGGGCTAACCTGCTGAGCTCTCGAGTTGCTCCTGGCGGCCGTGGAGCACGGTCACGAGGCCTCGCATAACGCCCGAGAGCACCCCTACCAGGCCACTGATCGGGGCCTGGATGCCTCCCACGACTTGAGCGAGGAGCTGGTCGCGAGATGGCAGATCTGCCAGGCTTCGGATCTGCTGCGTGTCGACGAGCTCGCCAGCCAGGATACCACCCTTGATGGCGAATACTCTGTCATGGGTTCGCGCGAACTCGACCGCTGCTTTGGCGGCCTGTCCCAGGTCGCCAGAAGCAAAGGTCACGACGTTGGCGCCTTCCATCATCTCTGGATCCCATGGCAGATCGCTCTGCTCGAGCGCCAGGCGCATGAGCGTGTTCTTGACGACCATGGCCTTGGAGCCTGCCTCGCGCAGGCCATGGCGCAGCTCTTGGGCATCCTCGACGGTCAGCCCCAGGTTGTGTCCCCAGATGAGGACCTCTGCCCCTGCCAGCTCTTTCTGGTACTGGTCTAGAAGCTCTTCCTTCTTTTCTCTTGATAGTGCCAAGGAACTCTACCTCCTTACCTCACGAAAAAGGGCCCTTGCCTTCCTGAGACAAGGACCTCTCCTGCCAACGGCCATCGCCGTGTTGGATCGGAAGCCATTGCCTCGGCAGGCAATCCATTAAGCGCGGAGCGCACCTGCTGTCTCGGGCAAGTATGCGGTTTTCTGTGGGTTGCTAGCTCGTGCGCAGGTCCGCCAGGGACCGCACATTGACGCGAACGCCAGGGCTCATGGTGGTGCACAAGGTTGCGCGCCGCACATACTGGCCCTTGACGGTTGCAGGTCGTGCTCGCCAGATCGTGTCAACCACCGCCAGCAGATTGTTCATCAACTGATCGGTGTCAAACGTGGCCTTGCCGATGGGGATGTGCAGATTTGCCGACCGATCGATGCGATACTCCACGCGCCCCTGGCGTAGCTGCTGGATCGTCTGGGCGATGTTGTCGGGCTGCACCAGGGTGCCCGATTTGGGGCTCGGCATCAGCCCGCGCGGGCCCAAAATGCGGCCCAAGCGGCCAATCTTGCCCATCACTTGCGGGACGGCTACCGCGATATCGAACTCAGTCCAGCCATCCTGGATCTTTTCGATGAACTCGTCTGTCCCCACATAGTCCGCGCCGGCCTCACGCGCGGCGCTGGCCTCCTCGCCCTCGGCAAAGACGAGGATGGTGACTTTTTTGCCAGTGCCTTCTGGTAGGCTGACCACACCACGCAGCGCCTGGTCGGCTCGTCGCGGGTCCACGTTCATACGCAGGTGGATCTCGACCGTCTCGTCGAACTTGGCCGAGTCAAAGCTTCCAACGAGCTCGATCGCCTCGCGCGGCGCATAGTCACGCGTGCGATCCACCTTTTCACGTAGCTCTAGATATCGCGTGCCATGCTTGCCCACGGTGTCTCATACTCCTTGTGGTGCAAACGGGAGACGCTTGGGCCTCCCTCCCACACTGTGCGTCCGACTGGCGGACGCTAGTCGGTCACGATGATGCCCATACTCCGGGCGGTTCCCTCGATCTGACGCATTGCGCCCTCGATGTCGACGGCGTTAAGATCTTTCATCTTCATCTGGGCGATCTCGCGGACCTGGTCACGGTTAACCCGGCCAACTTTGGTCGTGTTGGGCTCGCCCGAACCCTTGGGCACACCCGCGGCCCGTAGGAGCAGGTCCTTGGCGGGCGGCGTCTTGGTCTCAAAGGTAAAGGATCGGTCCGCAAAGACGGTGATCTCGACGGGCACGGTGATCCCCGCCTGCGAGGCCGTACGCGCATTGTACTCTTTGCAGAACTGCATGATGTTCACACCATGCTGGCCAAGAGCTGGGCCAACAGGCGGGGCAGGGTTAGCCTTACCTGCCTGGATGGCTAGTTTGATCTTGGCGATGACTTTTTTGGCCATGGAAAGCGTACCTCACTTGGCGTTGCCGCAATGAACTCACGGCGCGACTCGACTCGGGAGCTCTAGATTTTCTCGACCTGCAAAAAGTCCATCTCTACCGGAGTCTCGCGCCCAAAGAAGGAGACTAGCACACGCACCTTGCCGCGATCGGGAAAGATCTCGTCCACAACGGCCATGAACTCGGCAAACGGGCCCTCGGTGATGCGTACCGTCTCGCCGATGCGAAAGCTGACTTTGATCCGTGGCTGCTCGGCTTCCATCCGGCTCAGGATGTTGTCGACCTCTTCCTGGGTTAGGGGCGTCGGATCGGTCCCCGATCCCACAAAGCCCGTGACGCCGGGGGTGTTGCGAACCACGTACCACGACTCTTCGTCGATGACCATGTGCACGAGGATGTAGCCAGGGAAGACGCGCTTACGGCTGGTCTTGCGCTGGCCGTCGCGGATCTCGACCTCCTCTTCGGTGGGCACGACCACGCGGAAGATCTTGTCTTCCATGCCCATGGTCTCGATGCGCTGTTCGAGGTTCCGCTTCACCTTGTTCTCGTAGCCCGAGTAGCTGTGAACGACGTACCATTGACGATCGTCATCAGGCTCCTCGCTGGCTGACGTGTCGCCTTCCGTGGCGACATCGGCTTGGCGTTCCTCGACGTCCTCCTCTTCGGGGAGGTCTTCGGTTGTGGATCGATCCTGATCCTCTTGTGCCATGATATCCTGGCGATACTCCGAGAGCCTAGCTAGCTGATCAGTAGAGCAAACAGACGGGCAAAGACCCAGTCCAGAAAGCCAAGCAGGAGGCTCATTGCTACCGTCACCCCAAAGACGATGGCGGTGAGGTGGATGGTCTGGCGACGCGTAGGCCAAACGACCTTGCCGATCTCGGCGCGCGTCTCTCGCAGATAGCGCACCAACTTGTTTTCCTTCTTGCGCTTCTTCTTCGCGGCCATCGTAACCTCACTTGGCCAGGGCCCTATCCGAAACGAGCGCCCTGTGTTATCTGGCAGAAAGAACACCGCGAGCCAGCTCTGTAGCGCAATGTCTCCCTAACGGTAGCAGGGCTGGGAGCTCGGAGACTGGCGCGGTGCTATGATCGTCAGGCAGGCGAGGCAGGAATCGAACCCGCAACCTACGGTTTTGGAGACCGTTGCTCTGCCAATTGAGCTACTCGCCTGCGAACGCAAGCCAAGCTTGCGTCTAGCGTTCTTCGCGATGCTCCGTGTGTTTCTGGCAACGAGGGCAGTACTTGATCAACGTGAGCCGCCCGGAATCGTTGCGCCGGTTCTTCTGCGTTGTATAGTTTCGCTCCTTGCACTCGGTGCAAGCAAGCGTAATGACAAGCCGATCTGCTTTCTTTGCCATCTATCCGCCTAGCTATGGGGCGTCATCATGTGATGGTGACGCCTACTCGATAACCTTGGTCAGGACGCCAGCGCCCACGGTGCGGCCGCCCTCGCGG
>CAYOBT010000331.1:0-3627 GCA_964402205.1 uncultured Anaerolineales bacterium | reverse complement strand
GCGGGACCTATCAGGAGCCTGACGCTGAACGCGGCGAGTACTCTTTGCTCTACGATGACGATGAGGTTGTCGGCGCGGTGCTGCGCACGCGAAGCCGGGTCAAACCCGTCTTTGTGTCAACGGGCCATCGCGCGTCGCTGGAGGACGCCATCGACCTCGTCTTGCGGTGTGGTGGCGGCGTCAAGCTGCCTGAACCCACCCGCCGCGCGCATCATGTCGCCTCCTTTGCGAGTTCCGGCTAGGTCGCCGCCATGGGACATCCTCGCGCCCGGGCCATCCTAACCACGATCCTCCTGCTCTTGCAGCTGGGCTCCTCTGCACCGTACGCCGCCACGGCGCAAGGCGTTGGCTTTTACTGGACGGTGACCGACATGGCCACCGGCAACCCCATCTCTGGCGCGACAGTCCGGGTTGGCGACCAAGCGGCCTGTGCCGATGCTCAGGGGCACTATGCACTGTCGCTGCCCCCTGGCATCCATGACGTGCGCGCAGAGGCAGCCGGCTATATCGGGATGACGCACACCTTGCAGCGCGCTCTCGCCACCCAGACCACCGAGCTCCATTTCGAGATGATCCCGCGCTTCCCGTCGGAGGAGCACGAGGCCATCATCGACGCCAAGATGCGACGCCCACCCAGCGTTCTGCACGTCTTCACCGACGAGAGCATGGAGACGCTCCAGACGGGCCTGAGCGGGGTCACGACCGTCCCGAGCACCATCCGCGTCAAGATGCTCGATGGCACCATCGTCACCATGGGGATGGACGCGTACCTCAAAGGCGTCGTGCCGTACGAGATGAGCCCCTCTTGGCCCATGGAGGCCCTCAAGGCCCAAGCCGTGGCGGCCCGCAGCTATGCCGCCACCAACACCAAGCACCACGCCGAAGGCTATGACGTCTGCACCACCACTTGCTGTCAGTTCTGGGGCCCTACCCACTATGACACGACCGATGCCGCGGTGGACGCGACGCACGGCGTCGCAGCCTTCTATGACGGGTCGATCATCTACGCGTTCTATCACGGCCATTGCGATGGTCACACCAGGTCCTACTGCGAAGGTTTTGCTCCAGGCAATCCCGGTTGCGTCGAGATCCCATATCTCCAGCCGGTGGAATGCCCATGCGGCCACGATGAGCTCTGGGGACACGGCGTTGGTATGTGCCAAGAGGGCGCTCGTGCCCTTGCACGCGATCATGGCAAGGCGTACACAGAGATCCTTCAGCACTATTACACGGGCATCACGGTGGAAGGTCCTACACCCAACGCCATCACGGCTGCCGAGGTCTCGCCGGCCGAAGGCACAGAGCTTACCGAGTTTTTCTTCACGGCGACCTATGACGGGCCATCGGCCATCCTGCCCGCCGTAGCCAATGTCATCATCGACGACCGTGCCTATGCCATGGAACGGGTCCCCAACGCGTCAGGCTCGGGGTACCATTACAGGCTGGTCGTCCAGCTCCCGGCCGGCTCGCATACACACCATTTCCACTTTGACGACGGCTATGGCCACGTGAGCCGCATCCCGGCCAGCGGCACCTATGTGGGTCCCGACGTGCTCGCCAGCGCCCCTGGCGAGCCGACGCCCACGCCGGTGCCGCCTCTGAGCACCATGGCACGATCCCACAGCGCCACCGTCTCCACCGTCGGCGACTGGAGCGCCGGCACGCACATCGGCACGTCGCCCAGCGATGCGGTGGGCGAGGGCGCTCTGACCTTGACCCCGGGCAGCGACAGCGGCAGCTACACATCAGCGCCTCTAGCGCTGCCAGGACTGTGCCAGGCCGTGGCGCTCTCCTGGGTAGCCCAGGATCCGCCCTATCAACCCATCGCACTGGAGCTGCGCACGCGCCCCTCCTCAACTGACCCCTGGAGCGCGTGGCAGGCTATCGCACCCTCTGACAGCAACGGGAGGCGCGCCAAGCTGCGCATGTCTGACCTCCGATTCGGCACCATCAGAGAAGCCCAGTTCCGCGCCACCCTCACACGCTCTGACGATCACGAACCCGTGCTCGAGCAGGTACGGCTCATCGGATTGGCCATCGACGATGGCGGCATTCCAGCGGCCCCGACCTCGCTGGGCATCGTGTCCCGAGACGGCTGGGGAGCGGACGAGGGCCTTCGCAGCGTGGATCCCCAGTACAGGACGCCGCGCATCTTTGTCCTGCATCACACCGGCGCGCCCACAGGTGACCTAACACCTGAGCTCTGCGTGCGTGGGCTCTACTACTATGACGCGGTGATCCGCGAGCTGGGGGACCTGGGCGTCCACTATCTGATCGATGGGGATGGGGGCATCTACGAGGGACGCTATGGCGGCCTGGGCGCTATCGGCCAGCATGCCGACCAGTACAACTATCACAGCACAGCCATCGCCTTGCTCGGGGACATGGACACCGAGACGCCATCAGCCGCCATGCTAGATAGCCTAACCGACCTCCTGGCTGAGCTGGGCGACAATCTGGGCATCCCCGCCACGGAGGAACGCGCGTTCCAAAACATCACGGCGCCCACCATCGCCGGCCTGAACGAGCTCTTTGCCTACCAGACTCCCAGCTCTCCAGGCGCGAACGCCATCGCGCAGCTCCCCGACATCCGGAACGACGCTCTTGCCAAGATGGGCAAGCTTCCCTCGGGCGGCGCAAGCGTGGGGGGCATCGTATCGATGGAGATCGAGGCCACGTCGGGGATCACGCAAGTCACCTTTGCCATAGACGATACCATCCGCTACGTGGATTCCGAGGCACCGTATGCCTGGCACTGGCAGACGTACACCGAGACAGAGACGCCCAAGATGCTTCAGGTGGCCACCTTGGCATCTGGTTCAGAGACCACGATCACGCGCACGGTGGAGGTGGACCACACAGCACCATCAACTGCCAGCGTGGTCGCCCCCCTCTGGACGAACCAGCGTAGCCTGGAGCTAGAGACGGGTGACGCAACCCGTGTGCAGTTCAGCCGAGGGTGGGTGTGGGAGGGCGAGGATCTCTACCATACGCCGGGAAGTGGGGCCATCGTGACCGACGCCATGGCACTGAACGGGGAAGCCTGGGAGGCGATCTCATCGCCTCACATCGCCGGCGACTGGTTCGGCCCCTATGCCTGCGACATCCCCACCTGGACTGGCTACCAGGCGCTCTTTCGGTTGCGCCGAGCGTCGCCTGTCGGCGAGGAGGCGCTAGGCACTCTCAAGGTGCAAGACGTCCAAGGGCAAAGGATCTATGCCCAGCGCACGCTATCGCCAGGGATGCTGCCCGTCGATGGGTCGTATGCAGAAGTAGCTCTGGATCTCCCCTACCAAGCCACCACCCCAACGTGCTCCGACCCGGACCTCAGCGACGGCCTCGAATTCTTCACCCACTATGCAGGAGCTGGCGGTCTGGCTCTCGATCGCGTTACGCTGTGGACGGCGCCCCAGCCCATCGCCGAGACGATCTACGGGGCGCTGCCAGACGCGGACGGCGTGCATACGCTGGATGTCCGTTTCACGGACGAGGCGGGCAACGCCGCTACAGAGCAGGTGACGGTAGGGCTGGATCGCATCAAACCCATCTGGCATAGCATTGGGGAGCGTAGCTCGGTGGTGCAGGATCCGCTCTCGGGGATTGGTACGCTGAGCGTGACCTGGTCCG
>CAYOBT010000330.1:0-3634 GCA_964402205.1 uncultured Anaerolineales bacterium | reverse complement strand
TGGAGGCGAGCTGATTCCTGTGTTTGCAGAGGGCCTGCGCCGTCTCGATGGCACGTAGGCCCTCTAGCTTTGCCTGGTTAGAGCGCGATCTCCAGGACGGTCACCGAGGCCGGCGGCAGCGTCACAGTGATGCCATCTCTGCCGCCGACGATTGCCATGTCTGGGTGATCCACCTTGGGCGTCACCGCCTCGGGTGCCTCGAAGGTGTTGTGCGCGTGGATGTCGTCCGCGGTCAAGGTGCTGCGGGTCTCGAGGGTCCCGTCAGCTCCGTAGAGGGCCAACGTGGCCTCGACCGGCTCGTCGGCGTGGCTATTGACCAGGCTGAGCGTCACGGCTCCATCGCCGACGGAGGCCGACCCTGTCAGTTGCGGGATGGACCCGTTGGCATCGGCTTCCGGATCCGCCCAATCGATGGTGTCCCCGTTGACGATGGCGCGGACGGCTTGCTTGCCCTGGTGTGCGGCGTACATCCCATAGACGTGGTAGGTCGGTGTGGTCAGCATGCGCGCGCCGTCCGTCAGCACCATGGCTTGCAGGACGTTGATCGTCTGGGCGATGTTGGCCATCACCACCTTGTCAGCGTGACGGTTAAAGATGTCTAGGGACAGAGCGGCCACCAACGCGTCGCGCTGGGTGTTCTGCTGATAGAGGTGCCTGGGATTCGTGCCCTCTTGCACCGGGTGCCACGCTCCCCACTCGTCCACGATGAGACCGACCTTGCGGTCGGGGTCGAACCCGTCGAGGATGGCCCGTTGCTGAAGCACGAGGGTCTCCATCTCGCGAGCGCGGCTTAGGAGATGGTACCATTGTCCATCCGTATACTGGGTGGCCGTCCCCGCTGTCCCGCAGTAGTAGTGCGCTGCGTAGCCCTGGAAGGGCACGTTGCGCCGGCCGCCCAGGCCCTCGGTGACGCGTTCCAGGAAGCGCCGCGTCCAGGCCGTGTCGTTGCCGGCCGGACCGCAGGCGATAAGGGACATGGCTTCGCGCTGAAGCGGACGTAGGTAGGTGGCGAACCGACGATAGGCGGCTGCGTACTCTTCTGGCGTAAAGCCGCCGCCGCAGCCCCAGTTCTCGTTGCCCACGCCCCAGTAGCGCACGTTGAACGGTTCGGGGTTCCCGTTGGCGGCGCGCTCATCGGATAGCGTTGTCTCGCCAGGGTAGTTGGCATACTCTACCCAGTCGCGCATCTCGCGAGGTGAGCCAGAGCCCACGTTGCCGCAGATGTAGGGTTCGGCCCCGACCATGCGACAGAAGCGCACAAACTCGTGCGTGCCGAACTGGTTCGTCTCGATGTCATCCCACCAGATGTTCAGCCGACGAGGCCGCTGTTCCTGCGGGCCGACGCCGTCGCGCCAATGGTAGTCGTCGGCAAAGCACCCCCCTGGCCAGCGAATCACCGGCGGCCGGATACGGCAAAGCGCTTCGACCACGTCGAGCCGGATGCCGCCCCTATTGGGGATGGGCGAATCCTCCCCTACCCAGATCCCCTCGTAGATGCAACCACCAAGGTGCTCGGCGAAATGGCCATAGATGTTGGGGTTGATCGTGCCGATCACTTCATCGGGGATCACGATGACGCGTGCTGCGGCCATGCTGTCTCTCCTTCTGCTCGATCGGTATGCGGCTAGTCCTCTGTGTAGCCAGGAATGCTCTGGTAAGGGGCTGCCCACGGCGCGTCCTGGATCAGAAGGCCCCCGTCGGGATCCTCAGGCAGGCTTGGCTGCGAGAACTCTCGCCAGCCCTCCGCCGCCAGTGGCTCGACATAGCCCTGCGATCGGTAGAAGGACCAGAGGTTGTCACGCATCGCATCCAGGGACTGCTGGCGGAAGACGAGGCCCGACTGGCTACGCATCTCGTCAGGGTCCTGCTGCCGATCAAAGAGCCATTCGCGTCGATCGGGCGCCGAGAAAAAGTACTTGTAGTCGCGGTTCAGCGCCATATACACGCCCTGCTCGCGGTGCTGGAACTGGCTATAGACCGTGCGCTGTGAGAGAATCGAACTGGCTCCAGCTTGGGCGACCTCGGCGAGATCGACGCCGTCCAGCGAGAAGGCATCGCGGTGCACATCGGCAGCTGCCAGCATGGTGGGCATGATGTCCACGAGGCTGACCGGCGCGTCTGATACGGCGCCTTGGGCGAAACGCTGCGGGAGGCGGGCTAGCATCGGCACATTGCTAGCGGCATTGAGCATGCTGCGCTTGCCAAAGCAGCCATAGTCGCCCAGAAACTCGCCATGATCGGACGTGTAGAGGATGAGTGTGTTGTCGAGCTGCCCTGTCTCTTCTAGCGCCTGCAGGATGCGGCCGACTTGATGGTCGATGAACGAGATGCAGGCATAGTAGAAGGCCTTCTGGCAGCGAAGCAGGTTATAGTCGAGCCCATTGTCGCGGTACTTGTAGCGGTTTTGGACACGGTTGATGTAAGTCCAAAACGCTTCCGACTGGTGCGGCATTTTGGGGAGCGGCATCAGTGGAGCGCGGTAGAGCTTGTTCCAAGGTGTGGGCGGGGAAAAGGGTGGATGCGGATGGATGTAGCTGGACATCAACAGCCAGGGCTGGTCGCTTGCCGCTTGCTCCTCGACAAAAGCGATCGATCGATCGCCCACCCAATGCGTCGCGTGATACTCGGCTGGCATCTGCGCGAGCTGCGGGATGTAGTACATCTCGCCACGCTGGCCCATGGGATCGTAGACGTGGGTGTAGCCCTTGGATCGTAGGAACTGGAGATAGTCGTCGTCATCGATGCTGTGACGGATCTCCTCTTGATGCTCGCGCGTCTGCCACCCGCGCATGGCCTGCGGATCCGGCCGGAAGTGCATCTTGCCGATGCCGTGTGTGCGGTATCCGGCATCGGTGAGCACCTGCATAAAGCTGGGCCGGTCGGTGGGCATGGGATCGCCGTTGTAGGCGCACCCCGTGTTGTGCGGGTACTGCCCGTGGATCATCGAGCAGCGGGCCGAGACACAGACCGGACTCGGCGTGAAGGCGCTGCTGAAGCGGACGCCCTCGTTGGCCAGGCGGTCGAGGTTGGGTGTGCGGATGACGCGGTTGCCCCCGGCATGGATGGTGTCGGCGCGTTGCTGGTCGGTGAAGAACAGTAGGATATTAGGGCGTGGCATGATACCTCCCATACGTATATAGTCTTGCGCGGTCGCGCCTGTGCATTCTAGGCCTCGACCTGTTTTCTGTCAGGCGCCCGGCTAGCTACCGGGTGCTGCGGCCGAGCGCGCCGATACGCTACTCTTGCAGCCGCAGCGTCACGATCTTCTTCGGCGGGAACAGATGCGTCGCCTGCCCGTCCTCGACAGGCAATGGGTCTCCCTCGGGCACGCTTTCCAGGTTCACGGGCTGGACCTGCTTGCAGGCAATGTCCGAGGGCAACGTGAACGTGGCCTCGATCTCGTCTGTCCCCGGATTGAAGGCGCGAATCTCCATCCCCTCGCCTCGCATCTCGACGGCGGTCACGACGATGGGGCCCTGGACCGATAGCAGACCTCCAGAGGAGGCCAACCCTCCGTTGCCCCTCAGTTGCTCGGCGTCGATGCTGAGCAACTGGGCCGAGCGGATGCCACAAGCGAGGCGGTCCGCCAAGCCGAACAGGCTAGCGCGATCGGACGCGCTAGCTGGGATGCCAT
>CAYOBT010000329.1:0-3641 GCA_964402205.1 uncultured Anaerolineales bacterium | reverse complement strand
CCTGGAGATCGCGCTCTAGCCAGGCAAAGCAAGAGGGCCTGTGCCATCGAGACGGCGCAGGCCCTCTGCAAACACAGGAATCAGCTCGCCTCCAGCATGTGCCTCCACTCTGACACCCGCAGGAACCAGACCCGGTTGCTATCGTGAAAGTTGTGAGCTCCGGCGTAGGCCGTCCGCACAACAGAAAGGATATCGTCGCCCTCAGAGATCCAGTCCACGTACTGAAAGCCCGTCAGCCGAACCGAATCCTCTCCCGTCAGTCCCGAGTCGTCTTCCAGCAAATAGCGCACCACGCGCCAGTCTCGCAGGTCATCGGACACGCACAAGGCCATCCGGTTGCGCTGCGAGGGCCAGTCGGGCCGCGAGTTGGGGTTGCTCAACGTTACGTACCGGTCCGAGGCGGCATCGTAGCGGATCACGAACTTGGTCATGCCCCCAGGGAAGCTGATGAACCCTCTTTCGGGATCAAAGCTGAGCTGCCGGCCGTCTTGGTCCACCCGAACCACGGCGGCGACATCTACCCGAGGCGCGCTGTTGAAGCGCAGCACGTCCCAGAGCTTGCCTTGCCGATCGGCCACCACGTTGCCTTCCAACCAACCCGGCCGCACCAGCGCCCCCCACTCGGCCGGCACCCATTGCGCCTCAAATACTAGCTTGTTGGACATGCGCCAGCTTGCGGCATCCAACAGGTCAGCCTGCAAATCGGCCGATATCACCAGCGCGCGAAAGCCAGGACCCCACTCGCAGGGATTGCAGTCCTCAAACGCGCGGTAGAGCCGCCCATCGTGACAGAGCACCGGCATCGGCGCGCAGTGGTAGTTGGGGGGTATGTGACGGACACCTCCTGGAAACAGCAAGCCAGTCTTGGCATCCGCGGGATGCGTCCAGGTGTAGCCGCCATCCTCGCTGCGCCTAACCACGATGCCACCGTACTGCTGAGAACAGCCCAGCAGGTAGAGCGCCCCGTCGTGGGCGAACAGGCTGCTCCAGAACGCCCCAGCGATGTGGGTCACATAGCGCCAGGTTAGCCCGTCATCCTCCGAGCGGTAGACCGTGCTGAGGTGCTCTTCCTCCTCGCGGTTCTTGGGACACCCCGGCCCGAAATAGTCGTGCGTCACGACCAAGGCACCATCGGGCGCCCGCGCGATGCTTGGGCTGCCCAGGTAGGTGCGTGTGCGCGGATCCTGATAGGCGATCTCCACCGGACGCCTCACGTTGTCTCCTCCTCGAGAGCGATTGGCCAACCCGATAGGACGATGCCGTGGGGAGTCTAGAACGTGACGTCGTTCACGACGTTCTGAAGCCGCCCTTCGGTATAGGCCCGCACGTTCTCAATGGCCGTCCCCATCAACCGACGGCGCGCCGACGCCGTCGCCCAGGCAATGTGCGGCGTGATGTAGCAGTTCTTGGCGGTCAGCAGCGGGTTGTCCGGCAAGGGCGGCTCGGACTGTAGGACGTCCAAGCCCGCTCCAGCGATGCGGTCGCTGTTGAGCGCATCGGCCAAGGCCTTCTGGTCGACCAAGGGCCCGCGGGCAGTGTTGACGAGAAACGCGGAGGCCTTCATCCGGGCAATGCGCTCGGAATTCATCAGGTTCTCCGTCTCGGGCGTCAGCGGGCAGTGTAGCGTCACCACGTCGCTCTCTCGGAGCAGCGTGTCGAGGTCCACCATGGCGATCTCGGGATCGCCCGAGTCGGCTACGTGGACGTCGTGCGCGATGACGCGCATGCCAAACGCCTGGCCCAACACGCCGACCTGATGCCCGATCCTACCAAAGCCCACGATGCCTAAGGTCAGATCCATCAGCTCGATGAGAGGGAAGTCCCAGTAGCACCAATCCTCCGCCTGAGCCCAACGGCCGGCCTTGACGGTATCCGAGTGGTGCGCTACATGCTGGGTCAGATTCAGGATGTGCGCAAAGGCCATCTGCGCCACCGACTGCGTCCCATAGGTCGGCACGTTGCAGACGGGGATGCCGTGCTCGGCGGCCGCCTCTACGTCCACAATGTTGTAGCCCGTCGCCAGGACCCCGATGAACTGCAGATCAGGGAGCTGTGCTAGCGTCTCGCGGCTCAACGGTGCCTTGTTGACCAAGACAACCTTCGCCCCGCTGGCTCGTCGAACGATATGGTCCTCCGGCGTCCGATCGTACACCGTCGTGTCGCCCAACGCTTCCAGCCCCTCCCAGGAGAGATCGCCTGGGTTCAATGTGTGGCCATCCAGCACAACGATCTTCATGACAAAGCCCCTTCCTTCCAATGCGATCCTATGCCTCTGTATCCTACCCCGCTGGCGGTGGATTGCCAAGCCCCTGGCAAGAGCCCGTCGGTCGAACGCTGTCGAGCTTGCACCACCAGCCAGGACCCGATAGACTGCCCGTGTGTCTCTGCACCAACGATCCAGGAGCAAATCATGCCTCGTCCCAACATCCTCTACATGCACTCTCACGATTCGGGGCGCTATGTGCAGCCCTACGGCCATGCCATCCCGACGCCCAACATCCAACGTCTCGCCCAAGAGGGCGTCCTGTTCCGCCAGGCCTTTTGCGCCGGGCCCACGTGCTCCCCAAGTCGAGCGGCCTTGCTAACCGGCATGGCCCCGCACAACGCCGGAATGATCGGTCTGGCGCATCGGGGCTTCTCTCTGCATGACTATGAGCAGCACCTCGCCAACGTGCTCAAGCGAGCCGGCTATCACACGGCGCTTGCGGGCGTGCAGCATGTGGCGGACCGCCCCGAGGCCATCGGCTACGACGAGGTCCTGACGCGTGAGCGACCCACCGTCGCCAACGTGGCCCCGGCAGCCTCTCAGTGGCTTGCGCAGGCTCCTTCCGAGCCCTGGTTCATGTCGGTAGGGTTTTTCGAGACGCATCGCGAGTACCCCGACCCCACGGCCAGCGAGGATATCCGCTACACCATGCCTCCGCCCACTGTCCCTGATACGCCCGAGACACGCTATGACATGGCCGCCTACAAGACCAGCGCCCGCATCTATGATCAGGGCGTAGGCGCAGTTCTGGCCGCGCTTCAGGCGAGCGGGCAGGCCGGCAACACCTTGGTGATCAACACGACAGACCACGGCATCGCCTTCCCGGGCATAAAGTGCAATCTCACTGACCATGGGATCGGCGTGATGCTCATCATGCGCGGGCCGGGCGGATTCGAGGGCGGCCGCGTCATCGACGCGATGGTCTCGCACATTGACATCGTTCCGACGATCTGCGCATTGGCCGATATCCAGCCGCCAGATTGGCTTCAGGGGAACTCGATGCTGCCGCTGCTTCACGGCGAGGTCTCGTCCATCCGCGACGAGGTACACGCCGAAGTGACCTATCACGCCGCCTACGAACCCATGCGTTGTGTCCGCACACGCCGCTGGAAGTACATCCGTCGCTATGACGGCCGAGAGACCCCAGTCCTCCCCAACTGCGACGATAGCCCCAGCAAGAGCGTGTGGCTCGAGCATGGCTGGGCCGACCGCGCCGTGGACGCCGAGCAGCTCTACGACCTGGTGTACGATCCCCAAGAGACGCACAATCTCGCGATGTTCAGCACCCACAATGACGTGCTCGATGACTTGCGATCCCGGCTGCAGCGATGTCTGCAGGCCACGGACGACCCCCTGCTGCACGGCCCCGTCCCCG
>CAYOBT010000328.1:0-3649 GCA_964402205.1 uncultured Anaerolineales bacterium | reverse complement strand
CGGCGATCTCCTCGATGATGGCATCCACCGACTCGGTGCGGGGATCCTCCGCTGTCAACACAACGCGGTCCGCGATCTCTGCCGCGATACGTCCCATGACGGGACGCTTGGCGCGATCACGCAGCCCCGCGCAACCAAAGACAACCCACAGCTTGCCACGGGTTGTCTCGCGCAGAGACGCCAAGGCTCGCTCTAGCGCGTTGGGCGTGTGGGCAAAGTCGATGTACACCTCGAACGATTGCCCGCGCACAATCCGCTCCATGCGGCCGATGACGCCATGGAAGGAAGCAACTCCCTCGCTGATGGCATCATCATGCAGGTCCCAAGACCAGGCGAGCGCGATGGCCGCCAGGATGTTGTAGGCGTTGAACGAACCCACCAAGGGGGATTGCAGCCGAACACGCCGTTCCCTAGGCCCCCTCGCTATGAGCTCTAGACCTGCTTCGGTCGACCGGATCTCCTCTGCGGTGACGTCGGCGGTGTGATCCAGTCCGTAACTCATGTGGATGTCGGCCTGCACCGTGCGCAGCCGCTCAAAGGAAGCGTCATCGGTGTTGGTAATGGCTACCTTGGGTATGCCCGTCTTGTGGGGAGAGGTGGCTAGACCCTCAAAGAGCATGGCCTTCGCGTCGAGATACGCCTCCCACGATCCGTGGTAGTTCAGGTGATCGTGCGTGACATTGGTGACGACCGCCGCGTCAAAGGCGCACCCGGTCACCCGATGCATGGCCAGCCCGTGCGACGTTGCCTCGATGACCGCCGTCGTGACGCCTTGCGAGACCATCTCGTCGAGCAATCGCTGCATATCGGGGGCATCGGGCGTGGTGGTATGGGCACCGGTGGCCGTCTCACGACCATCGATGATGGCCGCCACCGTGTCGATGCTGCCGACCGTCTCTCCTGCGGCCTCAAAGATGCGCGCCAAGAGCCTGACTGTCGTCGTCTTGCCTTCGGTGCCGGTTGCGCCCACCATACGGAGCCTGGTCGCGGGGAATCCTCGTGACGCGGCGTGGAGGTAAGCCTCAGCCTCCCGCGCATTGGGCACGAGGATGGTGGGCACGCCCTCCAGAGCTGGCACGAAGCGCTCCGCCACGACGGCCGCCGCGCCCGCGTCTAGCGCTTGGGGGATATAGTCGTGCCCGTCGACCGAGACGCCTGGCACCGCCACAAAGAGGTCCCCTGGCGCCACTTTCCGAGAATCGCAGGTGATCTCGCTGATCTTCACGCCGCTCGTACGGCGATGGTGGGCGCTGGGCAGCGCTCTGGCTAGGTCAGTGAGCAATGGCATGGCTTACCTCGCGCGAAAGCGGCCGTCCGGTCATAGGTTGACCGGACGGCTCCTATGGTGCGGGCAACGTATCTTGCCTAGGCTTCGTTGCCGAGGATGAGGCGACGGCGTTTGGCTTGCCCCTTGATGTCGAACTCGCGGGCAACGGCCTTCGTCGATATGAGTTGGGAGAGGGCTTTGGTCCAGGCGCCGGAATCCACAGGCATGTGGTTGATACGCCGCCGCTCGATCGTCAGCGCGTCTTCGACAGGGCATACACGCGTGCAGGCCTCGCAGAACAGGCAGAATCGTTCGTCGAGCCGTACGCGCTCTCCATCATACGTGATCGCGTTCGAGGGGCAAACATCCACGCACGCTTGGCATCCGTCGGGGCATTTGCGGGCATCCACCGAGGCTCGGCCTTCGTACGGCTTGGTGACGGCAAAGAGGCCCGCTGGCCCTGTATGCATGCATCGCGAGCAAGCCATGCACGCGGCCTTGTCGACCTGCACGTCCCGGATCGCCGCGATATTGCCTTGCTCGTCGCGCGTGATCTCGGCCGAGATAGCCCCGGACGGGCAGTCATCGATGAAGGAGGCATCTGTAGCGCCCTTGGCCGCGCTTTGGGTGACGCGATTGCGCCGAATCAGATACGGAAAGGCCTCCGCCTTGATGACTGGTATCTCTGGCTGGCCGTTGACGGTGATCTCGATGGACCGTGTGGGACAGAGAACAACACACTCCCCGCAAAAGCTGCAAGCCGCTTCATCGATGTCAACGCGCGCAGGCTCGACCACGCGCCCGTCCTCGACGACAGGATCGGAAAGGGTGATCGCTTCGCGCGGGCAGGCCGTCGAGCAGACCTTGCAGCCGCAGCACGTCTCGTGGTCGACGCTCAACGTGTAGCGGCGCGTGACCATCGGCCGCAGGAGCACGAGCTCGCTCTGACTGTCTCGCTTGATGGGAGTGCCGCGGGTGGGCATGGGGCTAACCTCCCCTCTGACATGATGCACATAGCGATCCGGTTCCGTTGGTATTGCGCTCTAGAACCGCTATCTCGTGCTCCAGATGATCGTATACGCGTACCTCCAGCGGCATATCGCCGGGCAACGCATGCGTAGCGCAAGCGAAACACGGGTCATAGGCCCGGAAAGCCATCTCAACCTGGTTGAGAAGCCCCTGGCTGATCTCTCGACCGCCGCCGATGAGCTCTTGTGCAGCCTTTTTGATGGACATGCAGATGGCGGCATGGTTGTTGGTGGTGCCGACGATTAGGTTGGCTCTGGTCACAATGCCGCGCTCATCGGTGATATAGTGATGCGTCAGCGTGCCCCGTGGGGCTTCGACTGTCGCGATGCCCTCGCCGACGACGCCATCGGGGACGACGCGGATGTTCGGGTCGGTCAACTCGGGATGACGGGCCAACTCCAGAGTCCTCTCACCGGCATAGAGCATCTCAACCAGGCGCGCCCAGTGGGTTGCCAAGGTCGCGTGGACGGGCGGCCCTCCCAAGGCGTCCATGTACTCCTCGTAGGCCTCCTGTGCGTGGGGTGTTGCCATGCCGTCGGCGACGTTGAGACGGCCGAGGGGCGTGGCGCGATAGACACCACTATCCATGCCGTCCTCGAATCCGCGCCAGCCCACCTGTTTGAGGTAAGGGAACTTGACATAGGTCCAAGGCTCGACCCGCTCGGCCACATAGTCACGATAGTCGCGCGGAGCGTAGCGGGCCAGCTGCTGACCCTCCACGTCGACGACGCGTACGTCCCCATCATAAAAGTTGACGCGATTCTCGGCATCGACCAGGCCCATGCTATGGGTCCGATGCAGGTAGGCGTCGCTGGCAATCATCTCGGCATATCTGGGATTGCTCAGCACGGTGTTGCGCCACAACTCTAGCGAGAAGAGGCCGAACTCGACGAGATGCTCGCCGATCTCGATCAGCCGCTCCTGGATATCGGGCGTCACGGCCTTGGAGACGCCACCCGGAATTGCCATGACCGGGTGCACGTAGCGACCTCCCAAGAGCGCGACAACTTTGTGGGTCTCTTGCAGGTGCTGGATCACCCGGCGGCCCATGGTCAGGCCGACTTGGCCGATGAGGCCCAGAATGCTGCGCTCGGCGGGATCGGCATCCGGGCCGACGATAAAGTCGGGTCCGGCCAGCACGTAAAAGTGCGTGGCGTGGTCACCCGAGACAAAGGCGTTGTAGGTTAGCTCGCGGATGCGCAAGGCGGCGGGAGGCGGCTCGACGCCGAACACGGCGTCGGCTGCCTTGACGGATGCCATGTGGTGGGCCATCGGGCAGACGCCACAGATGCGCTGCGTGATGCGAGGCATCTCCTCAACCGGGCGTCCCTCGCAGAATGCCTCAAAGCCTCG
>CAYOBT010000327.1:0-3653 GCA_964402205.1 uncultured Anaerolineales bacterium | reverse complement strand
CGGCGCCCGGCATGAGTGGATAGGGACTCACGCCATCGGCAAACTGTCCCCGCGCAGTGAACCAGCCTTCGATCCCCTGGTGCTCGCGGATCGCGGCCTCGTCGGGCCAGCTTTGGGGCACGGGAATGCCCTCGAACCGCTCTGCCCAGGAAGGATCCATCTTGTAGGGGCGATGCACGTCCCAGTAGTTGATGTGCAGAAGATAGTTGTCCCTAGCGCCGTTGTCCCGTAGCCAGTCCAGCACCGGCTCGTTCACCTCGGCCGCCGTCTCGCCCCCGCCTTTGAGGTTGGGCGTGTGGTAGCTGGTCCAGCCGATCATGAACCACCAGGCGTTGTGCCGATCGGCAAAGTTGGAAAAGCTGTAGGTGTCATAGCCATGGCGTCGGAGCTGCCGCATGACCATCTCACAGTCGGGCTCGGGACCACCATAGGCGCGCGTGCGCAGGTAGAAGCGAGCCCCGGCGCCGTGGTTGGAGCAGACGCCGTTGCGCAGGCCAAAGCGCCCGGAAGCCCAACCCGTGCGAGCCGGCAGGCAGGGAGAGTTGGCGCCGTAGCAGCGCTCAAAGGTGACGCCCTCGGCGGCGATGGCGTCGATGGTGGGACTGGTGGGGCGCTGGTAGCCATAGCAGCCGAGGTGATCCGGACGCAAGCAGTCGATGTCGAAAAAGACGATGCGCATGGGAGCCTCCTTCGTCTGCGCGCTTGGTCCTAGCATACTGGAAACAGGCGGCAATGCTAGCCCGTGACCGCGAGGCTATTGGGCCTCGGATGGCGCGAGCTCATCTCCCACACAACGCGGGGAGGGGGGCATGTCCCCTCCCCGCGCTCGCCCAAACAGAGTTGCCGTCTAGCGCCCAGGCCCGCTCCCGCTTTGTCCCCCACTGGCCGCAGACCCAGCGCCAGGCCCTGGACCGCCGCTCTCACCGGGCGGGCCAGGCTCGGGATCAACAGGCCCCTCGCCCCCCACGGTACCGCCCTCGCCAAGCGCTCCGGCGCCGGGCTCCTGGAAGCGCTGTTGCCAGCGCTCGGTGGCGCGCAGCGCCTCTTCCAGGCCGAACTGACAGGTCCCATCCTCGCACTGCTCGAGCTGGAGCTGAAGCCGCTGCCGCACCCGCGCCATGATCGCCTCCATGGCCGGCTCGTCCAGCCCTTGCGATTCCATGCAGCGAACGATGGACCGTATCTGGCTCTGCAGACGGCTGCTTAGCTCGCCCGCCGACGTCTGCCCAGCTACCATGCGGACACCCTGCGCTTGCTCAGCCGTGGCAAGGGCCGTGCGTACGCGCGCGAAAGCATTGCCGTTGGCGATGTCGGTTGGCGTGACCTCGACAGGTGCACCCGTTGCCCCTAGCATGGTGGAAATGGCTACTGCCAATGCCGTGAACAAGTGAAACATCCTTCCTCCTCTCGCTCGTGCGCCTTGCTTGCTCGCATTCATATGACGTGGACGCATGCAAAAGGTTACGCAGAGCGAACTGCTCCTTGGCGCGGATCTCGTGAGGCATCCAGCAAGACGAGCCCAATAGCTTGCCGTAACTTTTGAGTTCCTCCGGCGTCTCATCATTGAGGGGTTCCTTGAAGACAGAGCGACAGCTGCTTCGCGGGGTGCGCCAGCTATCGGCTGACGCGCTCACAGAAGCATACGATCGGTATAGCCCAGAGCTCTATGCCTTTGCGATGCGACAGCTGGCCAACGCGGGGCTAGCCGAGGATTGCGTCGCCGAGACCTATCGTCGTCTCCTGGACGCCGTCCACCGGGAGAAGGGCCCCAGACGCTATCTGAGAGCCTATCTCTACCGCACCGCCCACAATTGGATCATGGACAACTATCGCCGTCCGCAGACCGAAGGGATCGCCGAGGTCGGCCCCCTTGAGGATGACGATTCAGATGCACCGGAGCAAGGGCTGGAGGCTGAAGCCCGCCGCAAGGAGCTGCTGGAGGCAATGGCCGATCTTACGGCAGACCAGCGCCAGGTGCTTGTGCTCAGGTTCGTGGAAGAGTGGTCGCTGGCCGATACCGCACGGGCCATGGAAAGATCGGTGGGCGCCGTGAAGACGTTGCAGTTTCGCGCCGTGCGCGCTCTCGCTGACGCCCTCGGACACGGGGATTAGGATGATGACAGCAGGACAGGATGCCCAGCAAGATCAGATCCGGCGACAGCTCCAGGCCTTGCGCCCTGTGCCGCCCCGCGACCCCAAGGTCGTCGCGGAACGTCGCGCAGCGTTCTTGCGTGCCTGCCGTAACGCCACGCTTCGTCGGGGCGCCGCCTGCGCTAGGCATCCGAGGCTCCGTCTGGCCGCCATAGCGATCGGACTGGCGCTGCTTATCGTTGTGAGCTCTGGCCTGACCGTGTCAGCGGCACAGACCGCACTACCTGGAGATCCCCTCTATGCCGCAAAACTGGTCGCGGAACGGGTGCGGCTGGCCTTGACCTTCGATCAGGCCGCGCGCGCGGAGCGCATGGTCGCGCGCGTGATGTCGCGCGCGCGCGAGCTGGACCTGCTTGCCTATAGCCATCCTGAACACGTACAGCCTGCCGATCTCGCACGCTTCAGCGAGCAGGCCGAGGCCGCCCGCATTCAGCTCCTGATCCTCTCCCATACAGACGCCCCACGGGCTGAGGCCCTACTGGCGCGCCTCCAAGAGGCAGCGGCGCTGCGCCAAGGGGTCATACGTCGTATCAGCGGAGAGACGCCCCCCAAGGCGCCAACGCCCGGCGAGCCTCAGCGATCGCGTGGCGACCAGCCGCGCGGACCCGAGGGAACATCGGGCGATTCGCCACAGGATGCGTCACCGTCCCCCCAACAGGACGCCCCCGACCAGGTCGCCACGGCAGCGCCTACTGCCAGTGGCGCGAAGGAATCCGCAGAGGGGGAGAACGCCGCGAGCCCTGCTACCAGTGGCGCCTCCGAGAGGACGCCCACGCCCCATCGGACCGCGGAACCAACGCTGGGCGGAGAGCCGAACTACGGTGCGAGCGCGACGCCATCCAGCAGCGGGAGCGGCGGGCAGCCACCCGAGCCCGGCGCGGGCGGGGCAGACAGCGAAACGGGGCCTGGGTCCTCGTAGGAGGCAACCGTCGCCCTGTTGGCCTCGATGCTCTGAATCGCGCTCCGAGCGTATCCCAGTGACTGGCATGGCTTTGGCCGCCTGCGCCCTTGTCCTTGCGGGTAGCGCCTAGGCTTCACCGTCGGCCGGGTTGGTAATACATCGCTCGGATCGAGCCGCCACGCGCGGAGACCGGCGTAACAAGGGCCAGCAATCCCCCGAGCGATGCGAACAGCACGAGGGGGCAGGCATATCAGTCTTCCGCATCTCTCCCACCGCGTACGTCGCCTTGGTCCAGCGGCCACAAGAACGTACACCTAGGTTCGTCGGCCGCGCCCCAACCGCATGGGGCGCGGGCATCCCTGGGTCCGCGGTAACCAGGACGGGCTGGCGGCGATCTTGCGGCCCGATCAGCAGGACTATCAGGGCACGGCGATTACCCTCAAAGTGGCACGCAGGCTACAAGTCCGGCAGATGATGCTGGTGGTCAGCAAGCTGCCCAGCGTCTTTGATACCCAGGATGTCAAGGCACTGGCCGAGCGCCGCTACAACTGCTTCGTGGCCGGCATCCTGCCCCACTTTGACGAGATGATGGTCCTTGCCA
>CAYOBT010000326.1:0-3668 GCA_964402205.1 uncultured Anaerolineales bacterium | reverse complement strand
GTCGACCAAGGCGATATGCGTCATGGTGCTGCCGATGTCCACGGCGATATAGGACTGGGGCACAGTCTGTGCTGCCATGCCTACCTACCCGCCTCGTGATAGTGATGCCACAAAGCCGGCCAAGAACGTCAGCCTGCTCACGAGAATTCCAAAGAAGGTCACCATGGCGCCGGCATACACAACGCCGAACGCCACCATGATGACCGCGCGTCCCAGGGCCCCCAAACCTTGAAGGGTGCTCTGCCACGCTCGCCCTAGCCTACCCTTCCCCTGAGCCGTGAAATGGAAAGCAGCCAGCGCCGCGATGGTCCCGATGAGCAAGAGCCCCGCATCGATGGCATACGCCCAGCCGACGATACCCCCGCCATAGTCGCGAGGAGCCAAGGATACCATGCTCGCGCGCAACTGCGGTGCCAGCGTGCCTGCCAAGGCTCCGCCCAAGGCCAGCGCAGCACCACCACCAAAGAGGATGCCGAGCGGCAGGTTGCCAATCACAGCGAGAGGCTTGACGCCGCGAGCCAGCAAGAGGATACCCAGTACCATGAACACACCGTACGCCCAATATGACCGCGGGTCCTGCACCAGAAGCTGAATGCGCGGCCAGAGTATCAGATTCCATGCCTGAGCTGTCGCATAGCCAGCGGCGATACCGGCCAGCAGGAACTGCATAGCTCTGGCCACCGGATTGGGATTGATGGCATAGGACAGCACAGCGCAGGTGATCAGAGCTGCCACCCACGCGCCAATGCGCTCCCAACCTCCGGGAGCCAGGCCAGTGAAGCTAGCCGTCCAGGCATCAAACATCCATCACACCCTCTCGTCTGACCCGGCTTCCTTGCTCACATACACCACGTTCGCCGCCACTGCCGCTAGCAGCAAGATCGCGAGGAGCGCTACGTACCCGTCAGTCCAGCGTAGAGCTTGAGCAGAGGTACCGGTCGCGAGCTCGAGCTCAGCTGCAGCCACGCCACCGGCGGCTAGATGGTCGATCTGCCCCGACAGCACATAGGGCGCGAGGACAGCTTCCAGCTGGCCAGTCACGAGAGCGTCCATAGGAACTCGGAGGCACCCAAGCTGCTCGATCCACATCCGGGCCTTGGCGCTGTCATCCGCGAGAAGGATCATGCGGTCGACGTCGCTAGCTCCCGAGAGCGATGCCGTCACGTCCCACTCGTTCAGAGGACGACCGTGCAGAGCATCTACCTGCAGACCACCCCAACCTTTACACAGGGATCTCACCCCAGCATGATAGCCGCTTAGGTAGCCGCCCACGAGGTAATCCTCGCCATAGACCAAGCCAGCGGGACCCTGCTCAGCCTTGGCGAGGGTCTGGCGCGCCAGAGCGACGCCGGCCGGATCTAGCGCCACCGCCACAATGTCGGCATCCGCAGCGACCAGGCTAGCCACAGCCGCGTCGGCAAGAGGGGACAGTTCGCCGCTATAGGAAGGCGAATAAGCGAACGCCATCAGCACCGTATCCTCAGATCCCAGGGAGGCCCACGTCTCGGCCAGATCCACCAAGGCTTCTCGCGGCGACACGAGTTGGGTAAGCGTACCCGACCCGCCGGCGGCCATCAGGGCAGCCGCCAAGAGCATGAGAGCCAGGATAAGCCGTACCGCGCGCACACCGAATGGCTCTCGGGTATCCTTTTGCACCCGCCGTCGGGCAGCCAGCGGCGGAGGGCCCTGTATCAACTGGTCTAGCCATTCCGAGAGATCTCGCTCTTCGTCGGTAGGCGATCTAGGGGGCACGTAGGTAGGCCGATGCGGCCGAGCGATGGTCGCCTCGATCGGCAAGAGATCCAGTTCCTCCCAACTGTGTGGCACGCCGCGAAACGCCGAACGCTCGCGCTCCGGCTTGCGTTCGCGCTGTCTGGACGGTTCGGAGGAGCGTCGCACTGGCTTGCGAGGCAAGATTCTGCCGACCAGGTCACCGGTGGGCTCTGCTTTCTCGGGCGCCGGCGCAACGCCATCGCTGATACGTCCGCGATCTCCATCGCGCACAGGACGCACCGGCGGGGCCGCAGGATGTTGCGGCGGGATCGTCTTGACACCAGGCGTGAATGGGGAGATGCACTCGGATGCCTCGTCGCCATCGACCTGAGGCTCCGTCTCCTGGATGCGCGCCAAGCAGCGGTTACAGAAGGTGTTGTCGGGCGGATTCAGCACGCCGCAACGGGGACAGGCACGGTACACAAAGCCAGCCAACGAGCCGCCGCAATGCTCGCAGGTTTTGGCATCCTCAGGATTCGGATGTTGGCACGCTGGGCAGACAATCATCCTGTCCCGCCTAGGTGTACGGCTTCTCGACGCCAAACAGAATCCGCAACGAAGCGATGGCGGCTCCCAGCGACACGCCCAGAAGGATGCCGCGCATGCCCGCCGCCGCTGGGACCATGACCATCCACTCGCGTAGGCGCGGCAAGACTGGCGAGATAGCGCTCGCGATGGGGAGCTGCGCCAAAAGCGCGAACAATGCGCTCACGAGCAGCACCGCCGCCTCGCCAGAGCACAGCCGAAAGGCGCGGTACGCTCCTTGAATCCCAAAGAACGCCAAAAGGGCCGCCATCGTCGCTTGCAGAGGCTCGTAGACATAGTCGAACAGCCACTGTAGCTCTGTTCCAGTTGATCGAAACAGGCCCAGACCAAGCGCGATCAATAGCCCAACCAGGAGCACGACGCTCCCCCCTGGGCTGCTCTCGCGATGCACCAGGCATCCCACGTGATACGTCACCAGCTTGACAGCCGCGAGGATCAGCCCAAAGGCCCCGAGAATCATGATCCCCTCGAGGAGCGTCGATCCGATAGCATTCACCACGGGCACATCGAGCAACAGGTCGGCCAAAAGGGCCAGCCCGCACAGAATCGCCGCTATGATGGGGAGGATTCTTCGCATAGGACTCGCCTATCTCCACCAACCGAACGACAGTGCCAATGTGCCCACCACAAGGGCAAGGATGCCCAGCCACCTGAGCACATCCAGGGCCACGAGACTTGCCACCTGGCTCTCCTCACCCAGATACGCCCCGGCCGCGAAAACCTCCTCGCCGACCACCGCCTCATCCAGGGCGGCGTACATCAAGGCCGCCGACGATGGCTCCACGGTGCCCCCGACGAGAGTGCGCCGTCCAGCAGAGAGGGCTCCAGCCACCCACAGTCCCTCGTCACCGAAATCCCCAAGAATGACGTGCGCAGAGGTGTCGTTGGCCCTCGCCATGGCAGCGGCTCCCGCTGCGTATGCCATGGGGTCTGATCCCGCATACAAGACGTCAACGTCAGGGAGCCCCATGGCCCCCGCAGCCACCGTTGCATCGCCCGTCGTGATCGTGGTCCTAGCAGTGGCAGCAGCCCCGCCCTCCGCCAGAAAGCGCGCCGCTCCCAAGGCCGCTGCGCTCTCGGGCGTCGCATCGCTTCCCACGCTCCCAGAGCCAAGGCTGATATGCACTGGAAGATCGCTTTCGACGGCCCTGGTGGGAGCTTGCCGAATCGTTTCGTATGCATCGATACGGCGCAGCGACGCCCTGCGAGCCCGTCGTGAGAGCAACGCAACGATCAGCGTTGCCACAGCACTGCCCAACGCGATGACGGTTGCCATGCTCACGTCGAGCGATGCCAGAATCGGCTCAACCACGTTCCAGCGCCTCCTCCACCGAACTCGCTTCTCCGGA
>CAYOBT010000325.1:0-3670 GCA_964402205.1 uncultured Anaerolineales bacterium | reverse complement strand
ACCCCGATCATCGGTACACGGGCCAGCTGGTCCAGGACGCCGCCTACACGGTGACGATCCCGAACGTGGCCGCGCTTACGCCCCACCTGATGACGAATCCCGTATTCGCCAGCTTTTCCGATCGGTTCCAGCGACCCTACCCCTTCCAGGCGGACGTCATCATCGACATCGACAGCGTGATGCCCACCAAGCTGGACATGCTACACTGCCACACCTCACAGTTCTACGAGTGGCTCCCCTACAACCAGGGCAGGCTGGACCAAGTGCCGGAGGACGAGCACGCCCGCAAGGCTTGGGTCAACGAGCTCTGGGGCGCACGAAGCCGCGACCTAGCGGATACCCACCGGGACGCGCTGGTGGCGCGCTATGGCGAGGAACACGCACGAGCCGTGCGCAATGCCGAGGCCATCGAGATCTCGGAATACGGCGCCCAGCCGAGTGCACAGGAGCTCGCGACCCTATTCCCATTCTAGGGCCAAGCATCGGGCGGGCGAACACTGCCGCGTCGGACCGTGCACGGATTCGCCGCTACTCGCGAGCCCTATGCGCGACCGAACACGCGCGCGATGGCCTCGAGATAGGCCATGCCGTGATCCGCGTCGGGTTCGAGATAGCTGCCCTCGGTCCATTCGTTCCATGCGTTCAACGTCACAATGCCCGGAAGCTCCCCATGGCGATCGAGAAAGGCTCGGGCGCGCCGCAGCGCTTCCTCAAAGCGAGCGGGAGTGTTCCCGGTGATCGTCGGCATGAAGGGATAGCCGGCATTCAGGTACACGTCCGACTGGATGGTGCGCGGGCTGGCGTCCCAGCCCATGGTGACGTTGGGGTGGAACGCCTGCGGGTAGCGCGCCACGGTCTCCTCCCAGTGAGCGGCCGCGGCCTCCATCACCCAATCATACGATGTCTCTGGAAACTCCTTCAAAGCCACGTGGTGGATCCAGACATAGGAGCCGATGCTATCAAAGCCCAGGTAGCGCACCAGCTCGACCGGATCGGTGATGGACGTCTCGCTGGGCAACACACGCACGCTCCATAGGACCACGTTGAGTTCCAGACCGGGGAAGCCTGCGGCCACCGTCTTACCGCGAAAAGCCTCCAGCGCCTCGCGGGCCGCCGGGAGGCCACCCAGGCCCTCCACGAACTTGCCCAGGTCATAGATAGAAAAGTAGGGGCGCCCTTCCACCAGCCAATAGCTGGGATGGGCAAAGTAGCGCTCCACGACCAGATCTGTGATGGCATCGAATGTGTCGGGCGTGACGGCACCGGGGTACATCAGATCGCGACCGATCCTCAGCCCGCATGGGTGAATGTTGATCCAGTCGTGATTCGCCCACATGAGGCCAAAGCGCATCCGCTCCGCATTGGGGGCCTTCATGAAGCCTTCATCGAGGCAACGCTGCAGGAAAGGCCCGTCATCGTAATAGTACCAATCAAAGATCCAGGCATCGACGCCATGGTCCGCCGCTGCGTCGATCTTGCGAGCCATGACACTTGGGTCGGCCTCATCCTCATAGCCCCAGAGCGGCACGCGAGGTTGACGATGTCCGCGCCAACGAGGACGGGCGCGCTTGACAAGCTCCCACTCGGTCCAGTCAGGTCCATGAGCCTCTATGTTGCGAGGATCGACGTGATAGTTTGGGAAATAGTAGCAAGCGACGGTATAGTGTCCCATGAAGTTCCTCCCTCCCTACTGCGGACGAACACAAGGCCTCTGGTCGGGGCTCGGCGACCATTCTGACGGCCCGGGCCCTCGACTGGCTCACGGCGCATCGTTGCCGGGATTGTAGATGGCGCCGCCTTTCGCGGCATACGCACGCAGCGCGGCCGCTGCCTCATCGCGCAGAACATCGCGCAACACGGCAATGCCCCGATGCTCCAAAGCCGCCACCCAGTCGGCGGGCTTGTGGCCCTCGTCGAACCCAATGGCGCGGACGTCCTCATCGCGCGCGCCGCACATGAGCTGCTGCACTCCCGACCACGGCACGGCGCCTAGGCACATGGCGCAAGGCTCAGCACTGGTGACGAGTGCGCAGCGCGGGGCGCCCTCTGACCTCAGATCATAGGTACCCAACGTCTGCTGGGCCAGCGCCAGGGCTACCATCTCGGCGTGGGCCCACGAGGCACTCTGCCGCTCAACCAGGTTGATACCAACGGCAACCAGGCGGCCGGCATCCAAATCGAACACCGCCGCCCCAAAGGGTCCCCCCGTGCCCCGCTCAACATTCTCTCGCGCCAAACGGACGGCCAGCGCCATCATGGCATCCGGGGTGGGATAGGTGGCGTCGGCGTCGATGACGCTGTGGACCCAGCCAGGTAGCCTAACAAGGCTGATCTCCGCCTGACCAGCCGGCCGAGCATCGCCCAGCATGGCGTCTGCCAGGTGCTGCACCTGATCGATGAACGCCATCTTGCCGGCCTGGTAGGCTGCGGCATCCGCGTCATGAGCGTGCACCAGCTCTCGCTTGCGCATGGCATAGGCCCAGCGCGCCTCGGGACGCGCCCGCAGATAGTCACGGAAAGCGAGCGCCTCGGCGATGCTGGGATGGCCGGCCTCGCACACCAGGACGCGCTCGGCCGGTTCGTCATGCACCACAGCATCTACCCTATGTCGGGTGTAGATAGCAACCACGCCGCGACGTCGGTCAGGCGCTGGCACAGGGCAACGCCGCCCATAGCCGGCACCGAGCAGCGACGACCGGCTAGCCGCCAGTGACGCCTCTGAATCGCCCAGCTCGACGATGAGATCGAGGATGGGCTGAGCCACCATGCCAGGAACCGCGGTGCTGCCGACGTGGTGGACCGCGCAGACGGAATCGTCCACCCGCTCGCACAAGGCGCTGCGGAGCCTACCAGCCGCACGACGACCCTCGCTGGGCCAGCTCGGACGGTACGCAACGATGTGGATACGATGGGCCATCGGCACCTCCATGAGAGCTGCAGTAGCTTGCACCAGCCCGAGTATGAGGCCCCCAAGGCACGGGGTCAAGCCAGCCGCCCGGCTCTGGAATCCCGTGCAAGGAGTGACGCCGTATGGTATAATGGATACAGGTGACCAGGCACTGGGAACCTGGTCGCCCAAGGGATCTGCTGGAGGCGCACAGGCTGATTGGGCGCGGCTCGGAGCCGGACGCACCACACATCGTTGCCGCCTCGTTCTACTCAACGCACACGCCATCACCGGCGGACCTTGACCGCGCGCCCTGGGCGTCGGTGCGGCTCTGGCCTCAAAGAGGAGGAGGATGCCATGGCGATCATCACAATGTCGCGGCAGATCGGGTCGCGCGCCTCAGAGCTGGCCAATCGGCTCTGCGCAGAGCTAGGCCTTGTGGCCTTTGACAAGAGCCTTATGGCGCAGGTTGCCACCAACGTCGGCCTGGGCCAGCAAGAGATCATCGACTATTCCGAGGACGAGTACGAAAAGCGCGGCTTCTTTGAGGCGCTGTTCCATCGCCGACGCGCGCTGGGCGAGGTCTCGATGTGGGTGGACTCGCAGACGCGTACGGTGCGACAGCTAGACGAGCAGGACGCCATCGGGCTGATCCGCAGCACCATGAACGCCGCGTACAAGCGTGGCAAGGTGCTTATCGTTGGACGCGGAGGCCAGGCGATCCTGGAGAACCGCCCCGGCGTGCTACACCTGCGGGTAGTCGCCCCCTTTGAGGAGCGGGTC
>CAYOBT010000324.1:0-3676 GCA_964402205.1 uncultured Anaerolineales bacterium | reverse complement strand
CCCAGCTCGGCAAGAGGCTCCCAATCGACCTCGGGTACCTTGATCTCGTCAGCATGGGGCAATCGGAACGAGGCCTCGACCACCCGGCCGGGGCGATCCATCGCATCCGTCGCGCGATCTGACATGCCACACCTCCTCAAGCAATGGTTGCTGTATCCTCTCTACGCGAGGACAGGGAGCAGGTTGCGGCGCCCCCGTGCCTGGCAGGTTGCAGCCAGGCATGGGGCTGTGGTAGAATCGCCAGCGGTCGCTGGGAGGGCAACACGCATGGATAGCGACAGCCAAGCGCTGAGCGAGCGCGAGATCGAAATCCTGGAGCTCGTCAGCACGGGCATGACCAACCGGCAGGTCGCCCTCGAATTGGGCATCAGTGCCAATACGGTCAAGGCCCATCTGCGCAACATCTTTGGGAAACTAGAGGTCGAGTCGCGCACCGAGGCAACGCGCTACGCCATCGCTCACCAGCTTGTGCGCATACGCGGGCTGGACACGGCGGCACCAGAGCCGGAAGAGCCAGAGGCGCCAGCGCCAGATCCGCTGGAAGCCTATCGGGCCAGCATTCCACGGTGGCAGCAGGTGGGAGCATTCGCGCTAGCCATCGTCGTTGGGTTGGGCGTGGCGCTTTGGCCGCGCAACCCAGCTAGCGACGCGCAGACCGCCAGCGAGTTCAGCGATGGCACGCAAGCTCAGATGGCAGGCGCGATGCAGGAAGCGCCCCGCTGGCGAGTGGAGACGACGCTGCCCGAGGCGCGGAGCCGTTTTGCGCAAGCAGCACTTGGCTCACAACTCTACCTGATCGCCGGGGAAACGGAACGCGGCATCGTTGCCGACGTTCACACGTATGATCTCGACACAGGAACCTGGCGGGAAGAGCCATCCAAGCCCACGGCCGTCGCCAACGTCAAGGCGGCAGTCATCGGGAAGCGGATCTATGTCCCAGGGGGACTCCTATCGAACGGACAGTCCACCGACGCGCTGGAGGTATTCGAACCAGCGTCGGGTGCCTGGAGCCAGGCGGCTCCTCTGCCCAAACCGCTCCTAGGGTACGCGCTCGTCGCCGATAGCGACGGTTTTTGGATTTGCGGGGGTTGGGATGGCAGCCAGTACGTGGCCGACTGCTACTACTATCGGGTAGCCACCGATGCGTGGGAGACGGCTCCCGCCCTCGGCATCGCCCGCGCCTTTGCCGCTGGGGCGCTGCTCGACGGTCGCGTGTACGTCACTGGCGGATTCGACGGCGACACGGTATATCGGCTTGCCGAATCGCTGGCGCCAACCACCGCGGGCAGCGCGAGAGCGTGGCAGGTCCACGCGCCGATGCAAGCGCCTCGCGCCGGGCACGAGGCCGTCGCCCTCGAGGGGGCGCTCTATGTGATCGGCGGGGGATGGGATACCCCCCTGAGCTACGGGGAGCGCTACGATGCCGTAGCCAACGCCTGGGCCACCTTTCCCTGCCCAGTGGTGGGATCCTGGCGGAATCTGGGGCTAGCTGCCGTTGCCAGAGGCCAAGGGGACATGCTCTATGCAGCCGGCGGCTGGAACGATGGCTATCTTCAGACGATGCAGGCCTTTCAAGCCACCTATCGATTGTACTTTCCAGTGGAAAAGGGAGGATCGGATGAGTGAGAAGCACCCCTATGGCGCCGCGCTCACGTGGACCAGCGGCTTGCAGTTCGTGGGAACAGCGGGCGGCTCCAAGCACGCCATCGTGCTCGATGGCAGCCCTGACGTGGGCGGCGACGACACCGGGATGCGCCCCATGGAAGCCTTGCTGCTGGCTCTCGGCGGGTGCACCGGCATGGATGTGATCTCGATCCTCCAGAAAAAGCGCGTGGACGTAACGGGATTCGAGGTGCGCCTGAACGGGGAGCGCGCCGACGAGTATCCCAAGCGCTACGAACGCATCACCCTCGAGTTCGTGGTCAAGGGCAGGGATGTATCTGAAGCAGCCGTTCAGCGCGCCATCGAGCTCTCACAGACCAAGTACTGCGGCGCGACGGCATCGCTCAACGCCGAGATCAGCTACACGTATCGCATCGAGCAGGATGGAGAGGCATAGGCAGCGGCCGCTAGGATGCGATCGGGGTAGCGGCAAAGGGGCAAGATGGTCATCGGATCGCTCGTGATCGATCTCCAGATTCCCGAGTGCAACTCGCTCAAGTACAAGCGACGCGTCCTCCGCTCGATGCTCGACCGCATTCGGCACAACTTTAATGTGTCGGCCGCCGAGGTGGACCATCAGGACTCCTGGCAGCTCGCGTCTTTGGGCGTCGTTTGCGTATCCACCGATGTTGGGTATGCTCATGGATTGCTGGAGAAGGTCGTGCGCACCGTCGAGGACGCGCGCTTTGACGCTGTGCTGCTGGACTATGCCATCGAGATGCTATGAGCACCGATCGCTAGGCAGGAGGGCTCCATGATCGAGAGGCTGCCGATGGCCCGGGATGTGGCTCTGATCGTGCTCGCTGTCGAGGGCATCTTGGTGCTGGTGATCCCGATGCTGCTCTTCTGGCACAGCATCAAGGCACTACGCCGGGGGCGTCCCAAAGTCGCCGCCTGGCTTGGCCAGGCCAATGCGGCCGTCTCGCGGATCACGCAGCGCCTGAACGCCGTGCTCATGGCCTTGCGCCGGCCCTTTGTCTGGTTCGCGACGGCCTATGCGTCGGTGGCATCGCTCCTGAAACGTGCCGCGCATCTCGTAGGATCTGGGAGGTAAGCCGTGAAAGGTGATGTGCGCTATGTGGTCCGGGGCGCCGTGGTTGGCGCAGTCCTGGGAGCCGTGGCAGGCATGCTGCTGAGCTCGCTCGGCGAGGAGGAGCCCGGCCGCCCGGGAGATCAGCGCCCGATGGACACAAGCCGCGTGGTCAAGCTCGGGGTCAACGTCCTAGGGCTCATCCGACAACTGGTCGAACTGTAGCCGACCAGCCGATCACCGACACGTCACAATCGCACTTGGGGAGGGTATTGGTGTACGACATCGTGCGCAAGCGGGTCCTTGGACCCCAAACCAAAGAGTTCGCCATCCTCGCGCCGGACGTGGCCCGCAAAGCCAAGGCGGGCCAGTTTGTGGTGCTGCGAGTCAGCGAGGAGGGAGAGCGCATCCCGCTAACCATCGCTGACTTTGATCGGGAGGCTGGCACCATCACCATCGTGGTGCAAGAGGTCGGAAAGACCAGCATGATGCTGGGGGAGATGTCCAAAGGCGACGCGCTCGCTAGCTTTACCGGCCCGCTTGGCCTGCCAACAGAGATCGAGAACTATGGCACGTGCCTCGTCGTGGGTGGGGGCCTGGGCATTGCACCCATCTATCCCATCTGCCAAGCGTTGCGGGCCGCGGGCAACCGCGTCATCGGCATCATCGGAGCGAGGACCAAAGAGCTGCTCTTCTGGGAAGACCGCATGAACGAGGTCACCGACGAGCTGATCGTCTGCACCGACGATGGCAGCTACGGACGCAAGGCGCTGGTGACAGTGCCGGTAGAAGAGCTGCACACCGATGGCCGCACCATCGATCGCGTGTGGGCCATCGGCCCCGCCATCATGATGAAGTTCGTCGCCCTCACGACGAAAAAGTTCGGCACCAAGACCATCGTCAGCCTCAACTCGATCATGGTGGACGGCACCGGCATGTGCGGCGCCTGCCGCGTGGAGGTCAATTGCGAGACGCGCTTTGCCT
>CAYOBT010000323.1:0-3725 GCA_964402205.1 uncultured Anaerolineales bacterium | reverse complement strand
GGCCTCCATGCGTTTATGGCATGGGACGGCCCCATCCTGACCGATAGCGGCGGTTTTCAGGTTTTCAGCCTGAAGGACCTCCGTCAAGTCGACGACGATGGCGTCACTTTTCGGTCGCACATCGACGGATCGGAGCATCGCTTCACACCAGAGCGCGTGGTCCGCATTCAAGAGCGACTGGGCTCGGACATTGCCATGGTCCTCGACGAGTGCGCCATCCCCGACGACTATGACTATAGCGTGGAGGCGCTACGCCGAACGCACCTTTGGGCCGAGCGCTGCCTGAAAGCCCACACGCGCGAGGATCAGGCCCTTTTTGGGATCGTGCAGGGCGGCATCTTTGAGGACCTCCGCGCCGAGAGCGCAACCCGCCTGGCCAGCCTAGATTTCCCAGGCTATGCCATCGGCGGCCTGAGCGTGGGTGAAAGCAAGGCCGAGATGCACCGCATGCTCGGCGTCTTGGATCCGCTGCTTCCTGCCAGCAAACCGCGCTATCTCATGGGCGTTGGCTCGCCTGAGGACATCGTGCAGTGCGTCGGACTGGGCATCGACATGTTCGACTGCGTGCTAGCCACTCGGCTCGCACGTAACGGGGCCGTCTTCACGCCAGAAGGCCGTCTCAACCTCCGCAATGCGCGGTTTCGCAAAGACCCCTTGCCCATCCAGCAAGACTGCGGATGCTACACGTGCCGGACCTTTAGCCGAGGCTATCTGCGCCATCTCATCGTGAGCAAGGAGATCCTGGGATCCCGGCTCAGCACCATCCATAACCTCGCCTTTATGCGAGAGCTCACACGAACCGCGCGTCGTGCGATTCTAGAAGACCGCTATGCCGCTTTCCGCGACGCGTTTGTTGCACGCTATCAGGTTGCCAATGCCAAGGCGCGCCGCGCCAATCGCAAGGCGTTCCGGGCGAGCCGCCAAGCCAGTAACTGAGGAAGTGCATCATGTCGCCATGGCGCGCCGTCGCCCTAGGCTTGCTGCAGGGCGTCACCGAGTTCCTGCCGGTCAGCAGCTCAGGGCACTTGGTTCTCGTGCCCTGGGCCTTGGGCTGGTCCGAGGCCTCGCTGCTGTACGATACCGTCGTCCACTTGGGCACGTGCCTGGCGGTTGTACTCTATTTCTGGCAAGACTTGGTGGAAGTAGTCCAGGGCGCCTTGCGAGGCTTGACAGGCCGCCGCCAAGGGCCAGAAGACGATCTAGGTTGGCTCTTGGTGCTGAGCGCCGTACCCGGCGCCGTGATCGGCTACCTGTTTGAGGATCTGTTCGAGAGCCTCTTTGCGCGGCCACCCTACGCCGCGGGATTCCTTCTCGTCACCGGCGCTCTGCTCCTCGTCAGTGACCGGATCGGGCGTCGCCAGAGGGCCCTCGCCACCATCCGGTGGCCCGATGCCATCTGGGCCGGTCTGGCCCAAGCGGCAGCCATTGCGCCCGGTATCTCACGATCCGGGGCCACCATGTCAGCCGGTCTCCTGCGAGGGCTCAACCGAGAGGCGGCAGCTCGTTTCGCCTTCTTGATGTCGGTACCGATCATCCTGGGAGCATCGGCCCTTCAGGTCGTGAAGGCCATTGGCGAAGCAAGCGTCCAGGGATCGTGGGCAGAGCTAGGGTTGGGATTCGTGGCCGCGGCGGTCAGCGGGCTACTTGCCATCAGGCTGCTCCTTCGCCTTGTGAGACGTCACAGCCTGCGCCCCTTTGCCTACTATTGCTGGGCAGCGGGGCTTGGTGGCCTCATCCTCGCCTTGGTTCGGTAGACGCCATGCGGCGCGCACGACCTCGTCCCCTGTTGCTGATAGCCGTCCTAGTAGCAGCCTCTTGTGCCATCGTCGAGGGTCGCGCGGCTGAGATCACCCATGGGGCGGCGATTAACACGCAAGCCCCAGCGACCGCACGGCCCGTCCGATTCGTCGCTTCCTCGGACACTTTGCCTCTCGCGAGCGACCTGGCGGACGCCTATGCCGCCAGCGGAAGCCCCTTTCGCATAGACGTAGCCACCGAGACGCACAGCGCCGTCATCGATGCCGTCCTCGATTCCGAGGCCGATCTCGGGATAGCCATGGTGGAGGCATCGCGAGGGCAGGACCCAGAGATCTCCCAAGCCTGGAGCGACGCAGACCCGCGGCTCCTTGGCTGGGACGCTATCGTAGTGATGGTACATCCCCTCCGCGGACCGGAGACATTGTCTGAGGCACAGCTAGCCAGAGTGCTCAGCGGCGAGATCCACGACTGGTCAGACCTTGGCTCAGGAGGCGGAACGATAGCCATCCTAGGCCGAGGCGAAGGATCGCCGACGCGAGACGCGCTGACAACGCTGCTTGGGCTAGACAGCTTTGCCCCTCGCATGGAGCTCCTAGCTCACGATGCAGCTATCTGCGATGCCATCTCGACCCAACCGCTGGCCATGGGCTGGGTGAAGCTGTCATCGGTTACGAACCGGTGCCAAGTCGTTCCCCTGGAGGGAGTCTATCCCTCGGCGCGGACGCTCCGCAATGGCGACTATCCCCTTCGCCTTGCCTTAGTGCTACTCACGGCGCCGCAGGCCGTCCCCGAAGCCCGGACACTGGCGCGCTGGATCCGATCCCCTGCTGGACAAGCCATCGTCGCGCAACGGGGCCTACCCGCGTCCTAGAGATACGTCACGCCAGTTACACGCGCAGCCAGGGATTGCCACTGCGCTCTGCCCCGATCGTGCTCGCCGGTCCATGCCCTGGATAGACCACGGTCTCATCGGGCAGCACCAGCAACCGCGAACGTATACCGCGAATCAGCGCCTGAGGGTCGCTCCCTGGCAGATCCGTGCGCCCCACGCCGCCTGCGAACAGCGCATCCCCCGTCAACACAAAGCCATCAACCTCGCTCCACAGCGAGATGCCCCCCGGCGAGTGCCCAGGCGTGTGCAATACCTGGATAGTCCCCCCTGCCACGCGGAACAGATCCCCCTCCTCCAGCAACGCGTCAGCCTCCAGAGATGGGGGCTGCGGCGCGAACTGGGCGAAAAAGGCCGGTGGGGTCTTGAGCCATGCCGCATCGGCACGATGAATAGCGATAGGCGCATCGAGCCGCCCAGCGACCTCCTTGGCCGCCAACACGTGATCGAAATGAAAGTGGGTCAGCATTACGGTGTCGGCCTTGATGCCTAGAGCAGCGACACGTTCCATGATGCGCTCGGCCTCGCCGCCGGGGTCGACGACCAATCCTTGGCCCGTCCCAGGATCGTAGACCACGTAGCAGTTGGTGCTCAGATCTCCCACCACGACCGTCTCGACTTGCATGGCGCGAGCCTCCCTCCTGTGGCATTGGTGGCTCATGGTAGCGTGGGCCGTCTCGCCGTCAAGTTGCCCCAGGAGTCCAATCCGCTATACTTGTCCCAGAGTATGCAAGGAGGAGGCCCTATGCGTTTCGCCCGCTTGTTTGGCAGCACCCAACGCGAGATTCCCGCCGACGCCGAGCTCGCCAGCCATCAGCTCTCGATTCGAGCAGGGCTCGTCCGGCAGCTCGCGGCCGGCATCTACTCCTACTTGCCTCTTGGCTGGCGGGTCCTTCACAATATCGAGCAGATCCTGCGTGAAGAGATGGACGGCATCGACGGCCAGGAGATCAAGATGCCCGTCGTCCAGCCCGCCGAGCTCTGGAAGGCCTCTGGCCGATACAACGCCCCCGCACCTGGGCCCGCCCTTGTGCGGTTCCCGGACCGAGGCGACCATGACATGGTGCTAGCCATGACC
>CAYOBT010000322.1:0-3733 GCA_964402205.1 uncultured Anaerolineales bacterium | reverse complement strand
GATCCAGGTGCTCGTGGGCCCCGCGGAAGCCGTGGGACTGGAGCCGGTCGCCGTAGGCAGCGTGCCGTTCGCCGTCGTTGCGTCAGACCCGCCCTATCTCGTGCAGGGCCAAGGCCCCATCTCCTACGAGGCGACCCTAGAGCTAGAGAAAGGCGCCTACATCGTGACGATGGACCTGGACATGACGGTGGAGGGCGAGTGCTCGGGCCAAGCAGGGGCCGAGCAGCTCGCGCTAACGCTGGAGATGACGGGCGAGCAGCTCGTGGTCGTCGACGTGGAGGGCTTCCACGGCGAGTATCCCTGGGCGGGCACCCAGTCCCGCGACGTCGTCCTTCCCCTAGAGGAGGGCGCCACGGCCCAGGGCGAGGGTTGGGGCGTCGTGTTGCATCTGGGCAGCCCTTAGGAATCGGCAGAGGCGCTAGTCTAGCATGCGGCGGCGCTCTGCCCTGATGCCTTTGCCACGGCGCCATCCCGAGACGGTGCCGCCGTGTATTCGCACATCCGGAGCATCTTTCGTCCACCATCGCGCCAGCCTTCGCCGACACCTCAGCCGCTGCGGCGCTGGGAACCCGCCGGCCTTGCGACGGCGCTCGCCCCGACCTAGAATCACATTGGACGCCAGTCTCGGCGCCGAGCGCGAGGGGCGTTGCCCCTGGCGGCATCGGATAGCCGCACGGAGGAGGCTACCATGAAGGCCTTGCAGCAATGTCGTTGGAGCCCCCGATGGGTCTCCCACCTGGGGTGCATCCAGGGGTGCCTGGACTATCTGGGAGCCCCCATCACCGACGCGTGGCTGTACGGGGGCACCGGCCACGCGTTCGTCATCAACGTGCATGACGAGGTCTGTCCCAGCGGACCGACGGCGTGGAATACGTCCAAGCTGTCCGAGTTGGGCGGGAACCTGGGATACAGGGTAGACGGGATCTTTGGATCGCGTTGGGACGGCAACCTGAAGCGCTCTCAGGATCGGGCCTGGGATCTGGCGCGGCGGACCATCGACGACGGTCGGCCGTGCTACGCCTGGGAGCTCAAGATCCCCGAGTTCTATGTGGTGTACGGCTATGACGAGGTGGGCTACTACTATTCGGGGCCGGGTTGCCTGGAGGGCGAGGGGCCCAAGCCGTGGCAGACGTTGGGCGACACGGGGATCGGCGTCGTCGAGCTGTACGCGCTGGCGTTGCAGCCGCCGGCCGGCGACACGAGAACGGTGGTGGAGGCCCTTTCCTTTGGGATCGAGCACGCCAGCCATCCCAACGCGTGGGTCTTTGAGCGATACCGGTCGGGACCCAGCGCCTATGACACCTGGATGCACGCCCTAGAGGTTGGCGGCGCCTCGGATCACGGCATGCGCTACAATGCTGCCGTTTGGCTCGAGTGTCGCAGGAACGCGGTGGCCTTTCTGGCGGAGGCCAAGCGTAGGCTGGTGGGCCGCGCCGATGAGGCGTTCGACGAGGCGCACGAGCAGTATGCCGCCGTGGCACGCCACCTATCCCAAGTGGCCGAGGCGTATCCGTGGCTTGACGAGGTCTCGGAAGACGCCCTAGTCCCCCAGGACAGGAGGAGCGACGCCGCCATCGACGCGCTGGATGCTGCCAAGCAGGCGGAGGTACGAGGGTTGGCGGCTCTCGAGGAGATCGTCAGGGCCCTGGCATAGGGCGAGCACGTCGATCGAGGGCATCAGCGTCGACACGGCACCAATGCCTCGAGCGATGATTCTGGCACTCGATACACGCGCAACAGACACCCGCTCTACCCCGGTCATGTGGCCGCGCGTCCCAGCCCTGCTATTCGTGCTTGGGTTCTGGGTGCCGATGCGACGGCTCGCCCGGCGAGGGATGCTGCCCTACGATGCCCATCTGCCGGGCGTCGGGCTGCCCCTTCTGCGACGAGGCTCAGGAATGCCGCTCTGCGCCTGGGTGCACCCCTAGCCCCTAGAGAGTCCCCAAAATCGCCTCAGACCGGAAAGGATTGCCATGGCCCGGATAGATGGTGGTAGCGCCCTGCTCCAGCAGCATCCCCCAGCTAGCCCTCAGCTTGAGCAGGTCCTCGGCAAAGATGGGGAGCCCCGGCCCCGAACGAAACGGGAAGCCGTTGTGCGCCATGCAGCCCACAAAGGCATCGCCTGTCTCCAGCAGCACGCTCACGGATCCTGGTGTGTGCCCCGGAGTGTGAAGCACCCTGCCCGCGATGCCATAGTCCTCCAGTGAAAGCCCCTCGTTGCCCAAGGCGACATCGACATCGACCCTGGGGAAGCGGGCTAGAGGGGCCATGGGCTTGAGGCAGGTGCGCAAGACGCGTCCCCAAAGAGTAACCGCCGCGGGCCACTCGATGGCGCCGTTCTCAAGGGTGTGCCGATCGTCTGCGTGGAGAGCTATCCTCGCACCAGTGATGCGATTGACGGCGGCGGCTGCACCCACATGATCGGCGTGTCCGTGGGTCAGGACGAGCAGCCCTATCTCTTCTGGCCTCACGGGGATGCTCTCGAGCCAGGCGACAATGGCACCTGCACCCTTGAAAGGCCCCGTGTCGATCATGATGCAGCCATCGCCTTGGACCACGTAGCATTGGTTGATGCCTATGCGCTTCGCGTAGATGCGAGTGGACACGTCTATCCCTCACCAGAACGATCAGACGCTGCCAACGTACGGACCCGCGCTGCAGCTAGTAGGCGGCTCGTAGGATCGCCTCCGCATCCTCCAGCGAGACAGGCCGCGCGTTGTTCGTCAGATTCCGCCCTTGCGTCTGCATGCAAGCCGCGGCTATCTCCGGAAGGGCCTCCGATGGCACCTCAACCTCTCGCAGCAATCTTGGCAGACCGAGGTCTTTCAGAAGCCCGCTAGCCGCGTCGATGGCTTGCAGAGAGGCTTCCTCGGCGCTGAGGCCCTCGACCGGCTCGCCCAGCCAACCCGCGACCCTGGCATACTTCCCTTGGCACGCCGGTCGGCTAAAGGCCATGACATGGGGCAGAAACAGCGAGTTGGCAACGCCGTGGCTGACCGGATAGCGACCGCCCAGCGCCTGAGCGAGGGCGTGGACCGCACCCACGTTCACCTCGGCGAGAGCTAAGCCCGCCAGAAAAGAGCCCGTCAACATGCCCGAGCGCGCCGAAAGGACGGCGCCTTGGCGGTAGGCCGTGCGCAGGTGCTCCCCAATCAGCCGAATGGCTTGCTCCGCCATGGCGTCGCTGACGAGCGTGGCTCGTGGCGAGGTGTAGGCCTCAACGGCGTGGATGAGCGCGTCCATCCCCGTAGAGGCGGTCAGCGCTGGCGGCAATCCCAGCGTAAGCGTGGGGTCGAGGATCGCCGCGCGTGCCAGCAGATGGTCAGAGCGCACGCCCTTTTTGGTGTGATCCGTCGGGTCCTTGAACACCGCGGCGGGTGACACCTCGCTGCCGGTCCCTGCGGTCGTGGGAATGGCGATGACCGGGAGACCGGGCTCTGGCACGCGCTCCAGCCCCCAGTAATCCGACACCACGCCGCCGTTGGTTGCCAACGCGGCGGCCATCTTGGCCGTATCCATCGAGCTGCCGCCCCCCAAGCCGATGACGGCATCGCAGCCATCGCTCTGGAGAAACTCGGCACACGCGTGCACCGTTGGGTACGGCGGCTCGGGCTCAGGCTGGGCGAACAGCGCGAGCTCCACGCCAGCCGCCTGCTGAACGCGATCGGACAGCCCTGCTCGGACGACACCTGGATCGGTCCGGTCAATCTGGGCGATCAGGTGAACACCGCGG
>CAYOBT010000321.1:0-3743 GCA_964402205.1 uncultured Anaerolineales bacterium | reverse complement strand
CAGCATTGGCAAAGCAAGCCGGCGAGACGTCCTTCTCAAAGACGACGCCCTGAATCAGGCCGGTGCCGTCTCGGATAAGCAAGAACTTTAGTCTGCCCTTGTCAGTCTTGTTGTAGAGCCAGCCGTGAATGGTGACTTTGTGATCAACGTGCTGGGCGATGCTCTCGATTGTCACCTGCTGTGTCATGTGAGTCTCCTCCCTTGGAAACCACGACCTTGGGGCGATGCTATGCTGATGTGCTGGGCAACCAAGCCTGCACCTGGGCTCGCAACCAGTCCACAGGCAGGGCCTTTCGAAGGGTCTCGCGCTCATCTTTGCCAAAGGCTTCGAGCTTACACATGCCCACCACAAAGACGGCCAGACCCGCGATGGCTCCGGCGAGATCGTACCGATGAGGTAGCGTGGCCAAGAGCAGCGCAATGGGCGCAGCGCAGACCACGGTCTTCCAGGCCAGGCGCGTCCAGGGCACGGGAGCAAGATAGCGATGTACACCGACGGCAAAGGGGATGAGCAGAGCTAGCTCGGACGCGACCATGACGTATGAGGAGGCCTGATAGCCCATCAGGTCGATGAGTACGAGATTGGCGACGACGTTGAATGCGAGGCCGATGGCAAAGGCCACTGTGAGGAACGAGCGCTTGTCCAGAGCGATGAGCACGTACTGTGTCAGCGAGTTCAGAAACCCGAACGGCATGTACCAGATCATCACGGCCAGCAGAGGCGTCGCTTGGGCATAGGCGGTGCCTCCCAGCAAGAGCACCAGTTCGCGGGCAAAGGCCGAGCCGATCAGGGCCCCGGGCAGAGCCACAGCGAGCAGGAGCTTCATGGCGAACTGGTAGGCACGTATGAGCCCCTCATGGGATTCGGCCGCGTAACGCGACATGAGCGGAAACACCGCCATGGTAAAGTAGGCCGGAATGACCCCTACCGCATCGATATATTTGTAGGCGGTGCTATACCAGCCTACCACACGCGGATCAGGAACGCGCCATCTCAGTAGGATGATGGCAATCCTGAAGAACAGGGTTGCCAGCAGGTTGTTGAGCATGAGCGGATAGGAGATGTGGAGCATCTCTTTCTGGAAGCGGAAGGCGAGGTCCATATGCGGTTGGAACAGCCAGCGCCGTAACAGCGCATACAGGACTAGCATCGTCACCAGGTTCACGCCGATGGAGACTCCTGCCAGCCCGACATAGCCCAGTCCTAGCACCAACACACCTGCTCCAAACGTTACCTTCAGCAACGTGGTAAACGTAGCGATGGCAGCCGGGACCGCCATCCTCTCGTGTCCCTGGAACACTGCGCTGATGGTCGCCGAGATATTGCTGGGAACCAACGCAATGGCAAAGAGGGCGATCGCCAGGACGGTGGCTGGCTGCACGGGCGCTATGAGCGTCTGCAGCAAGAGAAACGCCGTCAGTGCCGCGATGGCACCAATCCAGAGCAAGAGCCGAACGGCGACGCCATTGTTGAGATAGCGGTTTGCGTCGGCACGGTTCTTGGCCACTTCACGTGTGATGAGCGTGTTGAGGCCGAAATTCGTCAGGATATCCAGCCAACTGATCAGCAGAACGGCATAGTAATACTCGCTGGCATCGATGGGTCCCAGGAGACGAAGCATCAACATGGCAAATGCCATGTCGATCACGCGGTTCACAAGGTTCAGCGCGATGGGCGCAACGGCGTTCTTGGTGACGCGTTGCGCCGCTTCCTCATCCTGGGCTACCCGAAAAAAACGCAGCCACCCCCAGAGTGCCAAGAGGAGTACCAGGATTACCGTGGCGATAAAACTGACATACAACCCTAGCTTGACGATGTTCGGCGAGTACTTGAAGCGCACCACGTGGCGCCCTTCGGAGACGACTACCGCGCGAAAGTTCGCGTTGGCGCGGAGGATCTCCACTTCCTGCTCGGCGTCTAGCGGGTTCTCGGCGTCGGCGGGTCGGACAAAGGCTCGCCAGCCCGGGAACCACGCGTCGTTCAGGACGAGATAGGCTGGTATGGGTGTATCGACTAGCACCGTGATCTCGTTGGACCCGTAGCGTAGCGATTCGACTTGGCCTGTGAAGTCGGCTGGCACCTCCTGCGATGGCAGCGGAGGCGGGATCTCCAAGTGCACTTCGGTACGCGGGTCGAACTGCCGCAGGGCGACCTTGCGCTTTGCCTCGTTCTCCTGGAAAGTCGCAGTGGCCACCAGGTAGGCGCGCGGCAAGTAGTCATCGTTGCGGTACACTCTGACGTCATCCTCATAGACCAGCGTGTAACCATCGAATCGGATCTCGTCCTTGAGGTCCGTCACGACGTATTTGACGTTCAGGATGTCCAGCAATGGGGAGTTCAGAGCGTGGGCGTGGGTGATTGGGCTGATGCGGTTATAGAGCAGATCGTGCTGCCCCTGTAACAGTCTCATGAACTCAACGTACTGAGCTGGAATGATCGAGTCATAGCCACGGATGTCTTGAATGTCATAGAACCAAGGACTGTTGGCGATGAGCGGCCGCCCACCGCTTGGTGTATAGGCGGTGATGCGGTAGGCCTCGGTGTCCTCTTCAAAGAAGCTGATGACCGGGGTTCGGTACGCGACGAGATCAGCATCAACCGCTGGGTAAAAGTCCCACGAGATGACAAAGGCCTCGGCCACGATGGCTAGCACCACAAGGCCAGCCCACACGCGTTCATCCCGTAGCTTGCGATGGAGCAGCAGTACAACGCCCGTTAGCACCATGGCGCCTGCCAGGATGGCAAAGTGGCGGAGCATGTAAGAGTAGAACATCTCTGGGCTAGGGATGCCATAGGGGGCCTTGGCCAGGTCTTCGATGGCACGGTCGGCCAAGGGGATCATCCGCTCCTTGAGGAGCAGGGTGCCCGCCATCACCAGGAGACCACCGAGCGCGGCCGCGAGGATTAGCCAGGGAAGCACACGATGGGCAAAGCGATCTAGCAGCCCCCAGATCTTGTGGCTAGGTTCTAGCTGGCGGTCACGCCATAGCAGGTCTGCGCCCATACCCGCCATGAGTGTTGTGCACAGCGTAAAGGGAAAGATCCAGCGGAATGGCGAATGCACCTGGCTCAGGCCAGGCAGCTTGTAGACGACGATGTAGAGAGGCGATCCAAAGACGAACATGATGGATAGGACGGCCAGGACGACGAGAAAGCCTAGGTGCCGGCCCTTGCGACGCAGGAGAGCGACGGCGGCCAACATGGTCGCGGCAAATCCCAAGTACCCGGTCCCTTCCACATAGTTCTTCATGCCCCAGTTGGGATTCGTGATGGGGTCCCCAAAGTAGTTCTGGGTGATGGCCACGGTGCGCCACTGGTACACGTCAAAGTAGGAGTGATGGGAAGGGTTCCCGAAAAAGTCTGGCAGAAACATGGAAAAGACGCGTCGCCAAGGCCAGGCCCAGCTTAGCACTTCCTCGAAGCTGGTGCTGCCCTCGCGGAAATTCTCCTGCACCACCTCGAGCAGCGGTCCCCACTGGGCGAATCCTAGGCCAGCACCCAAAAGGACCATACCGCCCATCACGAGGACGAGACGTCCGAGCGTCCCCGCATTTCTCGTCGTGAGGAGCACTCGCACGAGACGGTAGAGTGCAAAGAGACCGCACACCAGCACCGTATAGTAGTACATCTCGGGATGTCCCGCAAGGAACACCAAGGCGATGAGCACGCTCCCGATCAGGGCAAAGGGTAGATAGTCTACTAGATTGCCGCTGCCTGCCTCCGCCTTGCTGGCGAGTTTCTC
>CAYOBT010000320.1:0-3760 GCA_964402205.1 uncultured Anaerolineales bacterium | reverse complement strand
GACTGGATCGCTTCGACCACCTTGTCGGCTACGCTGAGCACCGTGGCATGCGCATAGCCGATGGGGATCTCGCCTTCTTCGATCTGCTGCGGCTCGTCGCACGTGAGCGCCTTGTTGATGACCCCCGCAAAGTCTTTCGGCGCGTCGCCGACGCGGTCCGGGATATGGGGCACCCCCGGCCAACCCACAAGCCCCGTCGTAAAGAGGCGATCGACATAGCTGTCCTTTGGCGGCACCAAGCAGTTGGTGGTCATCAGGATCGGCCCGCCAAAAGACTCGAACTCTTCCCGTTGGTGCCACCAGGAGCCACCATAGTTGCCGATCAGGTGGCTGTGCTTTTTGAGCTCTGGATAGGCATTGGCGGGAAGCATCTCGCCGTGGGTGTAGATGTTGACGCCCGTTCCCTCGGTCTGCTCGAGGAGCTCCTTCAGGTCACGCAGGTCATGCCCGCTGATCAGGATGCCCGGTCCAGGCACGACGCCCAGGTTGACCCTTGTCGGTTCGGGATTGCCATAGGCGCCGGTATTGGCGGCGTCCAGCAATGCCATGGCGCCAGCGCCCATCCGTCCTGTCTCCAGCGTCAGCTCGACCAGGTCAGCCGCGCCAAGACTATCGTCGAGGGTGGCGGCCAGCGCCCGCAGCACAAAGCCGTCCAGTGACGGTTCGGTGTGGCCGAGGACGCGGGCGTGGTCGAGGTAGGCTGCCATGCCCTTGAGCCCATAGGTGATGAGCTCCCGCAGCGAGCGGATATCCTCGTCGAGCGTCTCATCGGCCATGACGCCGACATGCTCGGCAAAGGCGAGATAGGACGCAGGCGTGCGCTCCTCCGGCTCCCACACGGCCGGCTCGGGGAGGCTAGCTGCATCCAGATCAGGCTCCCCGGCCAGGACGCATTCGCGCAGCGTATCGCGTGCCGCAAGGGCCGTGTTGATGAGAGCGACAAAGCGATCCGCGTCGAAATCCACGTTGGTGATGGTGGCAAAGAGGCCTTCTGTCACCAAGCGATCGACGTGGGGAATCGCCATGTCGAGCCGATGGGCACGCACGCCCCAGACTGAGAGACCCTTTAGCGTCCAGATCAACAGATCCTGCAGGTTGGCGACATCGGCGGGCTTGCCGCAGATGCCCACGCGGGTGCATCCCGTACCGCGGGCCGTCTCCTGACACTGGTAGCAGAACATGCTCATGCGAAGCTCCTTTCTTGGTCGGATCTATGCACAGGGTACCCCATCGCAAGCCTCACGTCTGTGACCCATGTCACACTGGCGTGCCGAGATGCGCTGGGGTATCCTTGCGGCGAGCGCGACAGTGAGGCAGTCCGCGGGGGTGAGGTGTGACCACGCCAAAGCGCTGGCCGATCGAACCTGGCGATTCCGAGGCCCGACGTTTCCTGCGGGAGCATCCCTACTTCCAGGGCGTCGCGGACACGATCCTCGATGACGTCGTCCGGGCCTCGCGCGTGCGCGAGCTTGAACGTGGCCAGGTCTATGCCCTCGAGGGCGATCCCTGCGAGGCCGTCTGCTTTGTGATGCTGGGCCGGATGGACGCCGTCAAGCTCTCCGTGGAAGGACGACGGCAGGTCATCAGCATCGTCCAGGCCGGCGAGCTGTTCTATCTCGCCCCTGCGCTCGATGGCGGCGGCTTGCCTGTGACCACTGTCGCGGGCACCCGTTCTCTGCTGCTTTGCTTCCGCCGTGAGGCCTTTCTGCCGCTCCTCGATCGGCACCCAGAGATGATGCGGCCGATGCTGGCCGATCTGGCGCTCAAACTACGACAGCTCGGCGACCTGGTTGCTGATCTTTCGCTGCGCAGCGTTCCCCAGCGCGTAGCGGGGCTCCTCCTGGACCGTGCGGAGGGCAAGCTGCCCGCTCGCATGACGCAACGTGACATGGCGGCTCAGTTGGGCACTGTGCGCGAAGTGGTGGCGCGGTGCCTGGGGCGCTTTCAGGACGAGGGATGGGTGAGGGTGGGCCGCGGCGTGATCGAGGTGCTGGATGCCGACGCCCTCAGAGCCGAGGCGGAAGGATAGCGTGCGATCCCTTTCGATGATGGGCAATGTGACCTAGGTCACGGCACGCCCAGGCATTCCGTGCCAAGCTATGCATGATGTTGAGCAGGTTGGGGGAAGACGTGCAGCGAGTTGAGCAACAGGACCGAGTGTTTCCCACCATCGACCACACGATCTGTATCCTGTGTGGGGACTGCGTGGCGAGCTGCCCGCGCGGCGCCTTGGCGATCCGCGATGACCGCGTGGTGCTGGACAAGGAGCGGTGCGCCTATTGTGGCGACTGCGAGGACGTCTGTCCGGTGAACGCCATTGCGCTCCCGTATACCGTTGTCTGGGGCGCTGCGACGGCCCCTCACAAGTCAGAAGGTGGAGATGACCATGGCTAATGTGCCGCCTAGCATCGTGCGACGCAGCATCGTGCGCGTTGATGAGGAGCTGTGCAATGGGTGCGGCCTGTGTATCACGCCGTGCGCCGAGGGGGCCATCGAGCTGGCCAATGGCAAGGCGCGCGTGGTCCGCGAGGAGCTTTGCGACGGCGCCGGCTTTTGCCTGGCGGTGTGCCCGACGGGGGCGCTTAGCGTCGAGACGCGGGAGGCGCCCGCCTTTGACGGGGCAGCGGCGGAAGAGCACGCGCGCCAACGGGCCCAGGAGCGCAAGCTCGAACAGCGCTGCTTCCGCTGCGACGCCACCGAAGACGATGTGGTCCTCATGCCTTGTCGTTGGCAGGGGCAGAGCCTCTGGGTGTGCAGGCGTTGCTTACCAGCCTTGATCCACGGCTAGGCCTAGTACGGCCGGTTGCACATGAGGGGGCTCTCGAGAGCCCCCTCATTGCATTTCAGACCAGGTCTAGAAGCCCAACACGGACATGCCCATGTCCAGGCCGAGGCGATGCGCCTGTCTCTCTAGGATGGCGCGAATGGTCGCCTGTCCCTCGTCGGACAAGCCCAACTCGTTGGCGATGGCGTCAAACTGGTCCAGCCTGCCGTGTCCCCCCAAGTAGCCATTCAGCCGGGCCGCCGCCGTCGAGGCCACCAGGCCCTCGTCATCCTGGCCATAGTAGGCGGCGATCTCTGGCCAGATGGCTTGGTTCTGACGCAAGTAGTACTTCTGGTGGTAGTCCTCGGCGAGGTAGAAGGTGCCGATAGGCTGTATGGCCGTCCGCACGGTCTTGCCGCGGCGGTCGGCTTCGCGCTCGGCAGACGCACGTGCCAGACGCTCTTGCTCCTCGTTGTGGTAGAAGACGATGTTGGCGTACTGCCGCGAGAAGGATACCTGCGTCGGATCATGCCCTGACCAGAACACCTCGAGCAGCTCCTCGTACGAGATCACGCTGGGATCATAGTCTACCTGCACCGTCTCCGAATGATCGCCGATGCTACGGTAGGTGGGGTTCGCTGTGCTGCCGCCGGCATAGCCGACGCGGGTGCGAATGACGCCGGGTAGAGCCCCGAACCGGGACTCGACGCCCCAGAATCAACCCATCGCAAAGCTGGCCGTCTCCATATCCGGCACGGATTGTGTATCCAGCGGGGGGAGGCCTCGGGAAAGATTCGGCGTGCTCGATGTCACGTTCATCGCGCTTGTCCTTTCTTGCTTGACGGCTCGACCGGCCAGCACGACCACGACCAACACGGCTAGCCCCGCGATCCAGGGCCAGATGATGCGCGCCTGTGAGGACAACATGGTCACTCCTATCGATGATCGAGCATCGGCAAATAACTATATCAACTTACTTATGATTATCCATGTCTG
>CAYOBT010000319.1:0-3778 GCA_964402205.1 uncultured Anaerolineales bacterium | reverse complement strand
CGCTGCTCGCCGCGCCCATGTGTATCGCTCGTTCGCCCGGTGGCTCCTGGGTGGCGATGATGTGGCTGCCGACGCCGAACGCCCCTACAGCGACCATGCTGACGAGATGCTGCGCGTGTTCCCTCGCGGCGAGTTGCCAAAGGGCTACCATGCGGGAGCGCGAGGCATGCGGGATCTGGAAGAGGTTGCGCGTCTGCGCTCTGCAAAGCTGCTCCCGAGATCGCCCGATAGCGCCATCACGCTCACGCGCGCGACGCAGCGGCGACTGGCTCATATCCTCAGCGCCAGCTCGCCAGAGCCGGATGATGTCTACATGGCTCCCGTCGAGGCTGCTGAACCCGCCGGAAGCTCTGGCCAAGACGTGGTGCTGGGTATGACCTCGCGCGGTACCCGCGTCGAGGGACGCTTGTGGCTTCCCCCTAGGGGCGAGCCATCCTCAGCGGCAGTGGTGCTGCATCCGGCAGGTGTGCCGGGCTTGCTCGACGTAACTGGGTTGCCGACGGAGTGGCTCGAAGCCGCGCTGGGAGAGAATCGAGCTGTCCTGGCCATCTCGCCGTTGGGTACAACTCCGCCGCCACCGGAGGCGCTTGCCCGCAGGGACGGCGATTGGTTCTGGGCGACGTTCAATCCACCTATCGTGGGCGAGCAAGTGCTGGACGTTCTCTCTGGCGTCTCGGCTCTGCGGGGGCGATGGCCGAGCATCAAGATGGCAGTGGTCGGCCTCGATGGCGCCGGCGCCTGGGCACTGATGGCTTCGGCGCTTGATGCGCATGTCGACGCGACGTATGCCGATCTGGGCTCGTGGGCTTGGGATGACGAGAACGCCTATCTTGGCGATGGATTTGCGCCGTGCTTGGCTCGCTACGGGCTCTTGCCAGCAATCGCTGCTAGCCTGGTGCCATGGCCTCTTGCACTGAAGGCGAGTGATGCTCACGACGGGCGCGCTTGGGTGGAGCGAGCGTACAAAGAGCTCGGCGCGTTTCATAGCCTGCGCGCCTTGTCGGCGTCTGCACCTGCAGATGTGAGACGTTTCCTGGAGAGCGTCGAGAGCGAGTTGGGGGTTCATGGCGACTGATGACCTGGCGATCGGAGACCAGTTGTCGATCCCGGTGGGCGAGCTTACATTTCGGTTCAGCCGTGCCTCGGGCCCTGGTGGTCAGCATGTCAATCGGACCGCGAGCCGGGTGGAGCTACTCTTCGATGTCGCCAACTCGCCCAGCTTGACCGAGTCGCAACGCCAGCGTGTGTTGACGGCTTTGGAGCGCTACATTGACAGAAGCGGGGTGCTCCATCTAGCGGCCCAGAGCACCCCCAGCCAGTGGCGCAATCGCCAGGAGGCTTTGGATCGCCTCCAGCGGCTGTTGAGGCAGGCCCTGAAGCCGCGACGTCATCGTGTTCCCACGCGCCCTAGCCGTCGCGCGCGCGAGCGTCGCCTCCGAGACAAGCGACGACGTGGTCGGACGAAGGATCTTCGACGCAAGCCTTCCCTGGACGATTAGCTCCAAAGCAGGGACCTAACCTCCCGCGGCCATGCCGGGACGCCAGCGGTAGAGCGCTTCCTGGGATGCCATGTGCTCGAGGTAGTCTTTGCGCGTCATGGCGGGCGTGTAGGCTTTGATCACCTCGCGAGCCCGCGTTGCGCCGTTCGCTAGAAGCTCGACGATGGTGGCTCCCGACACCTTGGCGGGCGTCACGTAGGCTAGATCCGGATCGTGCACGAGGAAATCGGCCCCGTGCCCGGTTCCGCGGCATCCGTTGGCAATGCCCTCCAGTACGGGGATGATCAGGCTCACATCTCCGAGGTCCGTGGAACCGGCGCCAAAGCCACTCTCCCACCAACCGTCTTCGCCGACGAGGCTCTCTGCCTCTTCCCGATACACGCGCTCCAGTTGCGCGCTCACATGTCGCGGCTGGTAGCCTGCAATGGTCTCGATGATCACGTCGGCGCCGACGGCCAATGCGCCAGCCACCAGCGACCGATCGACGCGCTTGGCGGCTGCCGCGATGGCGTCGGTGGTTGCGCCACGCACATACATCTCTAGGCGCGTATCGGACGGGATCACGTTTACCAGGTCCCCGCCGCGAGTCATGATGGGATGCACGCGGATGTGATCCTCGTCGCGAAAGGTCTCGCGATTGGCGTCGATGGCATGCAGCGCGATCGTGGCAGCAGCCAGTGCGTTGATGCCTTCGTGGGGCGCGCCGCCTGCATGGGCAGCTTTGCCCGCGTAGCGCACACGCTTGACGACGCAACCGTTGCAGGCACCGCCAGCAGAAAAGGCTCCGCCTTCAGGACGGGCCCCCTGATGCGTGGCCAGGACGATGTCCACATCATCGAGCGCGCCTAACCGAATGAGCTCCTGCTTGCCGCCAAGATGGCGGAGCGCACCCTCCTGACGGAGCTGCAAGCGGTAGTCAATCTCGACGAACTCTTCGGCCGGGACGGCCATCAGCAGCACATCGCCATCCAAGTGGGCCATGACGCCGCTCTCTACCAGTCCGTAGGCCATCCCTGCCAGATTGGCAATCTGGGCGTGATGACCACAGGCATGCGCAGCACCGGTCTCGCGCGATGCGTGGGGATGCCCATGCACCACAACAGAGTCCATCTCGGCCAAATAGGCGATCGTGGGTCCCGCACCCCGTCCGGCGAGCCGACCGATCACCCCCGTGACGGCAGTGCCCGTCTCTGTGGGAATGCCGAGGCTTCTGAACAGCTTGGCTACCAGTTCCGCCGTGCGATGTTCTTTGAACCCCAGCTCTGGGTGGCGCAGCACGTCCTCGCCAAGCGCGATCACGGCATCCCGCCGTGCGTCGATGGCCCCGCGAACTCGTTCCTTGAGGTGGTTAGCACGCATGCCCTGATCCTTTGGCACTAGGCTTCGACGACGTTGGATTCTGCGATGCGGCCGTAGGCAGCCCCGCTATCCTTCAGGATGCGACGCTGCGTCTCATAGTCCACATAGGTCAGACCAAAGCGCCGGCTGTAGCCATAGGCCCACTCAAAGTTGTCGAGGAGGGACCAGGCAAAGTACCCGCGCAACGGCACGCCTTTGTCGATGGCCTTTGCGCACGCCGCCAAGTGACTGCGCAGATACGCTTCTCTGTCGGGATCGTGCACCTGACCATCCCCTGACACGTGATCCTCCCAGGCAGAGCCATTCTCGGTGACATAGAGGTCGGTGCCTGCATAGTCCTTGGCCAGGCGCACCAGGAGATCCTCCAGCCCCTGCGGGAAGACCTCCCAATCCATCGCGGTATACTGGCCGTCGGGCCGCAGCGAGCCGTAGCCAAAGGGAGCATCCTCGCTGTAGGCGACGAGCTGCCGCGTGTAATAGTTCACGCCTACGAAATCGATCGGCACCGCGATCGTCTCGAGGTCGTCTGGCGCCACATTGGGCATACGCCAGTCAAAGAATGCGCACATGTCCTCAGGGTAGGCTCCTCGCAGGACGGGGTCCAGGAACCAACGGTTGTGAAAGCCGTCGGCTCCCATCTTCACTTGCTGATCTTCGGGGCTGTCGCTCGCCGCATAGATGGGCGATAGGTTGAGCGTGATGCCCACCTTTGCACCGTCGCCCGAGGCCTGGCGCAGCACCGGCACCGCCATGCCATGGGAGAGCAGAAGGTGATGGGCGATCTGGAGCGCGACGGCCAGGTCCCGCCATCCGGGCGCGTGGATGCCCATCAGATTGCCGAGGAATGCAACGACCCATGGCTCATTGTGCGTGATCCAATGCTTGACGCGATCACCCAAGCGATTGGCCACGACCTCGGC
>CAYOBT010000318.1:0-3781 GCA_964402205.1 uncultured Anaerolineales bacterium | reverse complement strand
ACATAGCACCTGCTTAGCCACGGCTAGCGCCCGGCGGCGACACAAAAAAGGGGCGCCACACGGCATGCTAGCTGTTGATGCCGCAGATCGCCTATCCCGACGCCGATATGTTGTCCCCAGAGGGGCACACAAACCTGATCATGCTCTCGCCCTGCACTCAGACGAGACACCGTACCCACTCGATGGTCCTGGTATTATAGCACCAAACCAACCGCCCAGCCAATCTTGGGACGCTTCGGGGACTTGCTCTCTCGCCGAGCCGTCATGCCAGAGGCCCAAACGATGCGCACGATGCGAGCTTGGCGCCGGATAGTGAGGCGGCATCTGAGAACGTAGCGACGGTGGCAGCGGGGCCATCCAAAGCCAAAGGGCTGGCCGAAACGGCCAGCCCTTCAAGGTCGGGGCGAGACGATTTGAACGTCCGACCACTTGAACCCCATTCAAGTGCGCTACCTGACTGCGCTACGCCCCGGCCACGGCTCGCAGTATAGCACTAGCGCCGCCCCCTGGCAAATGTTGCCCCCTCCGGTCCCCGGCGGCCTTTTCGCGCTCTTGACGCCATGCTATAATCGGTGCATCCTCAGCTGTGTGATCGGAGCCGCTCAATTCGAGGCGAGGACAGCGGATGCCTGCGATATGGCGACACGTCCAGAGCTTGGTTGCTCGTGCTGAAGCCTCGGCCCCCCTGCAGCGATTCGATCCCGTGAGCCGCGGCGGGCTCGCCTGGGGTGGTCTCGAGGGGGGCCTCGTCGGGCTAGTGCTCGGTATCGTGCTCGGCGCCATAAGCAGCGGTATCCTCGGCGCCCTCGTTGGCGCGTTCGTTGGCCTGGTACTGGGGACTCTGCTGGGAGGAGTCTGCGGCGCGGTCACTGGGGCCCTTGCGCTGCAGACAGGCCCACCACCCGAGATCACCTTCGAACTCGATCATCCCGAGGCCATCTACGCCCCCGGCGAACGCATCACAGGTCTACTACGAATCGCCGCGCCCGCCCGCGCCAACCTAGTCTCTGGCCAGATCAGCCTCTTGTGCCGCGGCATGTTCGCCCATGAACAAATCCGTCAGACGGAGCCTCGCAGGTTGGCGCTCATCCGAGACACCCACGTCTATACGAGCCAAGCTGATGAGATCGTGCCGCCTGGCGTCCTGCGCCGCGGCAGGACCCTGAGCCTCCCCTTCAGCTTTCGGATCCCCGATGACACACCGCCCACCCACCGTGGCTACGTGTGCGCCATCCTCTGGACGCTGCATGCCAGGCTGGAGCTACGCGACCGCCCAGATGTCTCAGCGATCTCTGAGGTCACCGTGCGGGGGCATCCAGCGACGCTAGAGCGTCCTCGGCACCAGTTCGTCGCGATCAACGCAAACTCGGCAGTCCAACTGAGCCTCCAGCTCCCAGAGGTGGTCGTCGCCGAGGGTCAGGTGGTACGCGCGAACCTACGGATACGCCCCTTGGAACGCTTGGAGGCCGACGAAGTACGCGCCGTCCTGCTGCGCATCGAGCACACGCCGTCGGGAGAAACCGGCGACCTGGTGTATATCGCCAGCTGGAATCTGGACGACGGCACCTTCCGGGGCAAGCGCGAGCCGGGCAGCAAGGGGACCACCTACGTGTGGCTTGAGGATGAGATCGCGCTGCTCGGCAAGACAACATTCCTTCCGGACAGCGTGGCGAACCACGAGATCATATTCACCATCCCAGAGCGTTACCGTCCCACCTTCCAGATGCCCGGCGGACGCGTATCGTGGCGGTTGGCCGCCGTCGTCCATCGGAACGGCGGTGGCGACCTGCAAACATCGCACGAGCTGTTCGTCCACACAAGCGCCCCAGAGCTCTCCGTTGTCGTGCAGGATGCAGCCCCCTATGCGGGCATCGGAGGGCGCGTCGACAAGGATAGGCCCCCAGAGGATTTCTCCCCATCCGCCAACCCACAGCCAGACACGTAGCTTTGACGAGACCGCGCTTCGCCTCTACAATCATGGGTCGAGAACCATCCTATTGGGAGCACTAGGTCCTTCTCTCATGTTTGAATCGTTGGGCGAGAAACTACAGAGCACCTTTGAGCAGCTCTCACGCAAGGGCCGCCTATCGGAAGACGACGTCTCCCAGGCCCTACGCGAGGTGCGCCTAGCCTTGCTAGAGGCGGACGTCAACTATCGCGTCGTGAAGAGCTTCACGAAGCGCATTGCTGACCGTGCCGTCGGCGCCGAGGTCGCACGCTCCCTCACCCCCGCACAGACGGTGGTCAAGATCGTCCACGAGGAGCTCATCACGCTACTCGGCACAGCCGAGAGCCTAGACCTTGGCGGCAAGCCCCCCCACCTTCTCATGCTGGTGGGCCTTCAGGGATCTGGCAAAACAACCATGGCAGCCAAGCTCGGCCTCCACCTGCGCAAGCAGGGAGAGCACCCGCTCCTCGTAGCGGCGGATGTCTACCGGCCCGCGGCCGTGGATCAGCTCGAGACGCTGGGAAGACAGCTCGATATCCCGGTGCACAGCGAACCAGACGGCACCCCGCCACCAACCATCTGCGCCAACGCCATGCGCCGCGCTCGCCGCGAGGGCTTTACCGCGGTGTTGCTAGATACAGCGGGACGCCTCCAGGTGGACGAGCGCATGATGGCCGAGCTCGAAGAGATCCGCCGCACCACGCAGCCGCAGGAGATCCTGCTGGTCGTGGATGCCATGACGGGCCAGGAGGCTGTCGCGGTAGCGGAAGAGTTCGACGAACGCGTGGGCATCACCGGTCTGGCCATGACCAAGGTAGATGGCGATGCCCGCGGCGGTGCCGCACTCTCGGTCCGCGAGGTGACGGGCGTCCCCATCAAGTTCCTAGGCGTGGGGGAGCGGCCATCGGACCTAGAGATCTTTCATCCGGACCGGCTCGCCTCGCGAATCCTGGGTATGGGCGACGTGCTATCTCTCATCGAGCGCGCAGAAAGCGCCGTATCGCTCGAACAGGCGCGCCAGATGGAGACGAAACTCCGAACGGCCAGCTTTACCTTTGAAGACTTTTTGGAGCAGCTCGAAGCGCTCAAGCAGATGGGTCCGTTGAACGAGGTGCTAGGCATGGTGCCCGGCATGGGCCGTCTGGCCAAGCAACTCCCGTCGCAGGAGACTGACGCCAGCATCAAGCGCACCGAAGCCATCGTGCACTCGATGACGGCCCAAGAGCGCCGCAATCCCAAGATCATCAACGCCAGCCGCAAGAGACGCATCGCACGTGGTAGCGGCACGACTGTGCAGGATGTGAACCAACTGCTGCGTCAGTTCGAGGACATGCAACGCATGATGAAGCAACTTCAAAAGGGACGCGGCATGAAGGGCCTCCTCTCAATGCTCGGTTAGCCATTTCCTCCGCTGTGGTGTATAATCGCTGTTCAGTACGCTGGGTAACTATCTAGACGGGGATGACACAAGACTATGGTCAAGATTCGATTGGCAAGGCGAGGGGCGAAAAAGCAGCCGACCTACCGCGTGGTGGTCGCCAACTCTGGAGCACCACGTGACGGCAGCTTTATCGAGATCATCGGGCACTACAATCCGCGTACCGACCCACCCACGGTGGTCATCGACGAGGAACGTGCTCTCTATTGGTTGGGCGTGGGAGCTCAGCCCACCGATGCGGTAGCCCGAATGCTCCGCAACATGGGCACCATGGCCAAATTCAGGGGCGAGGTCGAGCCGGAGGGCGCAGAAGAAGCGGACGAGCAAGAGGCCGAAGCCCAGGAAGAGCATGTCAACGCAGGATGAGCCCCAGACTTCGATGAAGGGGCTGGTCG
>CAYOBT010000317.1:0-3797 GCA_964402205.1 uncultured Anaerolineales bacterium | reverse complement strand
AGGTGCTACGCAACGGCACGCCGTCTCGCGTAGACGTCGTTACCGGCATTTCCGACGCCATCTACACCGAGATCGTCGAGGGCCTGGAGGAAGGCGATCCCGTGGTCGTAGCGCGGCCACGCGAATCCGTCTTTGAGACGTTTGGAGGCTAGGCCATGCTCATCGAACTGCGCAACATCTGCAAGACGTACCAGATGGGCATCATGCAAGTCGAAGCGGTCTGCGACGTCTCGCTAGACGTCGCCGAGGGCGAACTGACCGCCATCATGGGACCGTCGGGCTCGGGCAAGAGCACGCTCATGAACATCCTGGGCTGCCTCGACCGCCCCACCCGTGGCGAGTACACCCTGAACGGCCAGCGGGTCGCCAATCTGGACGATGACGCCCTCGCCGAGATCCGGAATCACACCATCGGCTTTGTCTTTCAGAACTATAACCTACTGCCGCGCACGTCGGCGGTGGAGAACGTCGAAGTGCCCCTCGTCTATGGCGGAGTCCGCAACCGACGCGAGCGCGCCATCGAGGCGCTGGACAGCGTCGGCCTGGCCGACCGCGCCCATCACAAGCCCAGCGAGCTTTCCGGGGGCGAGCAGCAGCGCGTGGCCATCGCCAGGGCGCTGGTCAACCGCCCCTCGCTCATCCTGGCCGACGAACCCACCGGCAACCTCGACACCAAGACCGGCCTGGAGATCATCGGCATCTTTCAGCGGCTCAACCTCGAACGCGGCATCACCGTGCTGTACGTGACGCATGATCCCGAGACCTCTGACTATACGCGGCGGATCATCCACCTTCGCGATGGTCGCATCGAGAGTGACGAGCCAGTGCCAGAGCCGCTCTATGCTCCCAACGTGCCCGAGGAGCTTGTCCCGGCGAATGCGGTGACGCCGGCTCCCTCGGCGGGAGGCGTCACCGCATGAACATCGCAGAGAGCATCCGCATGGCGCTCCGGAGCCTAGCAGCCAACAAGCTCCGTTCGGCGCTGACCATGCTGGGCATCGTGATTGGCACCGGCGCCGTCATCGCCCTGCTTTCGGTAGGCCAGGGCGCCCAGGCCGAGATCACCAGCCAGATCCAGAGCATCGGCTCCAACCTGATCTTTGTCTTCCCCGGGCAGTTTGACCAGTCGGGGACTGGACCACCCTCGATCAGAGATGCCGAGCCCCTCACGCGCGAGGACGCCGAGGCCATCGCTGACCCGGTACAGGCGCCACATGTCGCCGCCGTCGCGCCCCAGATCCAGCGGAACGTCACCGTGGTGTATAGCGGCATCACGCTGAACACCAACCTCATCGGCACGACGCCGGCCTATGGCTACGTGCGTAACTTTCCCGTAGCCTACGGAGGCTATTTCACCCAAGGCGAAGACGCCGCCTATGCCCGCGTCACCGTGCTGGGCTATGGCGTCGCTGAGGACCTGTTCGGCGATCCGACGCTGGCCCTGGATCAAAGCATCCGCATCAACGGCGTGCCGTTCCGGGTCATTGGCGTGCTGGAATCCAAGGGCGGCCAAAGCGGCTTTGGCGGCTCGCAGGACGATCAGCTCCTCGTGCCGATCTCGACGGCCCAACGACGCCTCTTTAGCGGGCGGTTCCTCTCGCAGCGAGGCGAGACGGTGGACTTGATCAGCGTCTCGGCCATCGATGAGGACAGCATCGACCAGGCCATGAACGAGATCACCTGGCTCCTCCGTCAACGTCACGGCATCCAGTTCGAGGAAGATGATTTCACGGTGGAGTCGCAGGAGGACATCCTCGGCGTCTTTAACCAGATCACGAGCATCCTGACCATCTTTTTGGGGGCCATCGCCGGCATCTCATTGCTGGTGGGCGGCATCGGCATCATGAACATCATGCTCGTCTCGGTCACCGAGCGCACCCGCGAGATCGGCATCCGCAAGGCCGTCGGCGCCAAGCGCCGCGACATCCTCTACCAGTTCCTCATCGAGGCCGTGGCGCTCTCGATCATGGGCGGCCTCATCGGCATCGGGTTCGGCTGGGCCATCGCGTCCTTTGTGAACACGCTCGATGCCTTCCGCACCGTCGTCTCGGCCCAGGCCGTGGCCCTCTCGGTCGGCTTCTCGCTGGCCGTGGGCCTCTTCTTTGGCATCTACCCGGCCAACCGCGCCTCCAACCTGGACCCCATCCAGGCCCTGAGGTACGAATAGGGCACGGAAGCGCATCTCGCGCCGCTTTCACCCCCAACCCCTCTCCCACGATCTCCGTGGGCGAGGGGAGCCGAGGCGGCTTGCCCGGCCTCCGGTCTGGCTCCCTCTCCCGCACCTATCGCGGGGGACGGCTGGGGTTGGGGGTTGAATTGTCGTGCCTTCTTCCGTCGCTCCCTTGGCGCTCGTCCCGCTTCGCGCTACCATGAGGGCACGACCTACACACGTCACAGGGGGCATCATGGCAGAGCGCGGTCGGGTGATGGTGTCGGGTGCGTCGTCCGGCATCGGCCTAGCGACGGCAGAGCGATTCGCGGAAGAAGGCTGGCGGGTCTGCGTCACGGCACGTCGCGAGGCCTTGCTCCGCGAACTGGTCGCAGGCCTGCCCGGCGAGAATCACCTGCTCGTGCCCGGCGACTATGCTCAGCCCGAGACCGCACAGGCCATCGGGGCGCGTGTCTCGGAACGCTGGGGCGAGCTTGACGCGCTAGTCAACTGCGCGGGCCTGTCTATCGGCGGCGATCCCATCACGACCCCGCTAGAGGCTTGGCGTCGCCCCCTCGACATCATGCTGGACGGCGCCATCCACCTCACGCGCATGGCCGCGCCCCTGATGCACGACGGCGGCCGGATCATCCACGTCACGTCGATCCACAGCACCCACGCCGAGCGCGGCGCCAGCGCCTATGCCATGGCCAAAGCAGCCCTCGACCAGTACTGCCGCGGGCTGGCCGTGGAGATGGCCCCCCGCGGCATCCTGGTGAACGCCATTGCGCCAGGCTTTGTGGACACACCCATGAGCGTCATGGACGGCGTCAACGAGCTAGAGACCGAGTGGTTCCGCACCAACTATGTCGAGGGGCACCATCTCCCGCTGCAAAGAGCGGCCCGTCCAGAAGAGATCGCGGGCGTAGCCTGGTTCCTGGCTGGCCCCGATGCGAGCTATATCACTGGCCAAGTCCTCGTTGTGGACGGCGGCTTGACCATCACGTTCTAGGAGGAGCGTATGCGTATCGAATCTGTGGACCTCTACTATCTCGCCATGCCCGAGGTGCTGGACGTCGGCGACGGCAGCCAGGACACGCTCCTGGTGCGCGTCCAAGCTGGCGGATACGAGGGTTGGGGCGAGTGCGAGGCATCCCCGCTGACCTCGCTGGCCAGTTGGGTCTGCCCCATGTCCCACAGCGCCTGCAAGCCCGTGCGCGACTCGGTGCTCGGTCAGCGCCTGGACGACGTCGACGATATCGCCCGGATCAACGCCGAGGTCCGCGCCAACTCGCTGGACCTGCTCCAGGCGGACCACACCCTCTCGGGCATCGACATTGCCCTGTGGGATTTGCTGGGGCATCGCCTCAGCGAGCCGGTCTATCGCCTGCTAGGCTTTGCCGAGGCCTACCCCAAGCTGCCCTATGCCTCGGTCCTGTTCGGCGACGAGCCGCAAGAGACGCTGATCAAGGCGCGCGAGGCGCGGGCAGCGGGCTATCGCGCGGCCAAGTTCGGCTGGGGGCCCTATGGCCGAGGCACGGTCCAGGACGACGCCGACCAGGTCGCGGCTGCTCGCGAGGGCCTGGGCCCCGACGGCATCCTGCTCGTGGACGCAGGCACCGTCTGGGTGGATGACGTGGCGAAAGCG
>CAYOBT010000316.1:0-3797 GCA_964402205.1 uncultured Anaerolineales bacterium | reverse complement strand
CCGGGCATGGCCGTCTCGCAAATCAGCCAGCCCGTCCCAAGATCCTGCTCGGAGATCTTGTCGAACGCAGACTGCATCATATGGGCTCGAAGGTCCGGGTTCTTCAGGCAGCTCGCCGAGGCGAACGCCGTCGCCCACGCCCCCTTGTCTGCGTGTGAGCGAAACTCGCCCATCATGTCGTTATCACTCATTCTCTCCCCACTCCTTGATAAGCTTGGGCTTGTAGTAGTACAGCGTGTCGCGGAAATGAAAGCACCAGCCCACGCCAGGCTCTAAGCCCAGGTAGACGACCATCAAGACGGCACTGATTTGATTCCGCACCCTTGCATCCACGACGAGATAATCGGCCACTGAGCCCGCAACATTGCCCGAGTGAGGGGGGTAACGGCCGGGCATGCGTTCATAAAAGGGCACTCGCGCCACATCCTGAATACGAACCTTCAAGCCAGTGTTGCCAAGCCACACCGTATCGTGGGCAGCAGGTACCGCAAATGAACTCTTCACGCGGAAGGGTCCCCGCGGGACCTTATCGCCCGGCCTGACCACGACCGCCAGTTTGACACGGCCCAGCGTAACCCCGGCGCCCCGGTCGCCGGACAAGATCTGGTCGACGTAGTCACCATCTCGAACCAGCAAGAAGTGATCGCACTTGCCTTGCTCGCCAACCAAGAGCGACCTGCACTGCTTCAACATAGTGCTACGCAGGTCGAAAGACTCGATATCTGTAGCCACCCTGAAAGCTTGAGTGTATCTGTGTGACGCAATCAGCGACCGAACCTCTCCCACCAAAGCATGATCAAGGCTCAAAACAGATCCTCCACGAGCCTGGTGCCCTCCGCCATGGGATAGTCGGCAGGCAGCAGGTAACAGTAGTCCCCGTGCCTGGTCGCAAACTTGATCTTTCCCTCCTCCTTCAGCTCCTTTATCAGACGGTTCATGACGCTAGGCATCACGAAGTCTTCACCCAAAGAATAGGCCCGCACCTCAGTGGAGCGGGCCGGCGTTCTCGCGCTCTCGATGTACGAGAGGATCCTGTCTTTGTACTCGGTCATTCTTCCTCCGATATGGACCAATGTGTAGTTATAGATTCAGGCTCTTGCCCTCTGACGCACGAGAAGACGAGACACTCGCCCTCAAGAATCGCAGGCAAGTCTTCGATGCGCGCCTCGAGCCCCAGTGACTCAAGGTACCTCAACGCGTCTTCTTTCTTCTTCTCTTGCTCACGCTCCCCAGCCATCGCCCCAATCCTTTTTTGTGTCCTTGTGGGCCTTCTCGATGCACTCACTGCACCAAGGGTCCCTCGACCAGATTGACTCTCGAGCGCCATGCGCACCGCAGATCGCACACGGCACAGGCTCAAGGGAGGCGTCAGTCTCCACATAGAAGGTCACGCCATCCCAGGTGATGCACACTCTCGAGTCCTTGCTTTCCATCGTCTCCCGCCTTGTGAGGTGTACACCATTTGTACATCACTCCCCCCGGAGCGGCAGGTCGAAGTGAATGACGATGGCTAGCGAAGGGGCCTCACTCAATACGTATCTCCGGCGTACAGGTGGTCCTCGCCACACTCCTCGCAGTGAGCCAAGGTCAAGACGGCATCTCGTCCGCCCAGCCAACTACCATGGTCCTCTCGAAGCGCGTAGACATTGAGGATGTGATCGTAGTCACGATCCTCGTCAGGCCCTGGCGACTCCACCCCGCAGCTGGGGCATCGGTCTCGGCTATACGCCTCAGGAAGGTACTCGCCATAGGAACTCAACATCACCGTCCAACACACGCCAGCCTTGGACGCAGCATTGACCCACGCACGCCGCGCCCACGTGCCCGTGGCGAGCATCCCCTGCATGAGGGTGGTCGACGCCCTGTCGATGTCCTGTTGAGGCAACCCAGAGAGGTAGACGTGGATCACATCGGATACGCCCTCCTCGCCCAGCGCCGACACGAGCCGCTCGACTGCGGCGCGCCGACGCTCGGGATCCCTCTCGGCCTCGAGGCCTCTCGCCTCAGCGACGATCTCATCAGCATTCATGGCGACCACTCCAGGGCAAAGCTTCCCAGCAACTCGCTGGTCGTAAGGTAGAACTGGTCACCGCTCTCCCTGTCTCTTGCGAGCCAGATCCCGTCCTTGCTATCAAGGTAGGGCTTGATGTTGTCCTCGAGGACGATCGCGATGGCCTCCTTGGAATTGACCCAGCTCGACCCGACCTTGACCTCTACACACTCCGCGATCTTCTCGATGAAGATCCGATTGATCTCCGCCTCGGAGTCGCAATAGACGAACTCCTTCGTGAGCTGGCGGATCCACTCCACCTGCTCGCCACTGAACTTGACGCTCATGTATCCCTCCTAACTTTTGGGGTTTGCTACATTATCCCGAAAAAACAACGGGGGTTAACGGTCCGAAATCGTATCTATCAAAGGCCATTTGCGCTCGACGCACTCTTCAAGGTCATAGACACAAGCGACCCACGGATCCTCCCAGTCGTCTATAGGCGCGATGGCCCAGGCGCCCTTGCCCCAGAGCGGGCCATGCTTGGTGTCGACAGGCTTGCTCTTCCAGACGGATGGATCGGCAGGGAATGCCTGCCAGCAACCACTACAAAGCACCGGCGACACCCATGATTCAACGTCACCCTGCACAACGCACCATGCCCACGCCGCCCTGAACCAGGCCCCGGGGCAGGAGCCATCCTGCTCGCCATCAGCGCACGCCCACTCGACGACGTCGGCGAGGTCCACGTTCTGGTAGCTACACCCCGACAGGCTTGTGATCACATAGGCCTTGAGAGCCAGCCACTCATCAGGCGGCAACGCCGTGTGGTGCCTCCACATGAGGTAAACCAGGCGATCGACACGATCGTAATCTTGCCGCGCCGCCTCAATCGCAGAGCGCACGTCGCCCCATATCCAGTTCATTGATCCCCCCCGCATACGACCATCGTCTCCTTGCTGCCTCGAAGCGAACGCACCAATGCCTCGAGCTCGACAATGCACTCGGCGCGCTGATGTGCAACGCCCTCCACATACAGACGCTTGGCGACCTCATTGGCCAGCAAGAGGATGAGGCGCCCATACTCACTTCGGTACTGCCAAGGCTCTATGGGAGCCTCAAGCTCTGGCGGGTACTTGATGTCGTCACTCATCATCCACCTCCAGCAATGCCTCCAACGCAGCCCTCAGCGCCGCCCCCGACCTGCGCCAGCGGATCCTTCTCCACGGCCCATCGCCGAAGCGGATCCAGAACGGAGGCGGGCCGTTCGTATGCTGACCGCCGGGGCTGTCAGGGTTGTTCTGAGATCGCCTGATCTCGGCAAATGGGCTACTCATTTCAGTACCTGTATGTCGCGCCACAGTCCTCGCACTCGCACAGCGTGTAGACCTCGTCATGGTTACCTAGCGTCACTCTGAATCTCTTCAAGGGGTCACTATCCGTCGCCGACCGCGGGCACTTCGGGCAGTAGTCCAGTCCATAGACGAACTCGAACCCGTTGAGATGGTTGAAGAACATCTCGTCCCAAGTCGTCATCTCAACGACCTGCTGGATGGCAGCTTCGGAGCGGTGACTGCCTCGGTCACCAAAGACGACCTTGAACGCCTCGGTCGCAACGCCCCTCGACGCACCAAGGGGCATGACCACCTCATAGCGACGGAGCTCACGAGCGAGTGCACGAGCCAACTCATCCGTCGTCATCTGACTCGTCAGCCTCCTCAGCGCCGCCTCCCGCCTGGCCGGATCCTCTTCCGCCTCGAGGCCCCGTACCTCTTCAATGATCTCGTCAGCCTTCATCTTCGTCCTC
>CAYOBT010000315.1:548-3800 GCA_964402205.1 uncultured Anaerolineales bacterium | reverse complement strand
CGATAGCCTATTACTGTGAGGCACTTGGTTTCGTTTTGGGAGCTGTCTGGCCAGATGCCGGCGCCCCGCGCTATGCGACCGTCTCGCGCGGGAAGATCACCTTTGACTTCACCACCGATCTCGGTACGTCGGAAGGGAGCTTTATCGCCGAGAAGGGAAATGGGGTCGTTCTGTATCTCCTCGTAGATAATGTAGACGCTGCCTACAAGGAGCTTTTGGCCCAAGGCGCCATCATCGTACAGGACCTCGTCGAGTTTGCCGGGCGTCGACAGTTCAGCGTTGGCGATATCAACGGCTATATGCTGGCCATCAGCGAGGCGTGACTGGATCCGAGTTGGACGATACTGCCTTGCACTGGACGGACCCGTGTGTTAGCATCTCCTCCAATGTCTTCCGGGAAGAAAGGAGCATCTACTGTGAGCCCCAGAGTCGAGATCCAGTATTGCACTTCTTGAGGCTACTTACCGAGAGCCGCCAGTCTGGCGGAAAAGGTGCTAAGCAGATTCCGTAATCGGCTAGAGCGGGTTGCCTTGGTTCCCTCCTCGGGCGGTGCGTTTGAGGTGCTGGTCGACGGCAGCAAGCTCTACTCCAAGCTAGATATGGGACGCTTTCCCACCGAGAGGCAGATACTTGAGGATTTGGAGGCTACCGTCTAGCCTTCGACCTCTAGACTGGACGATGGGAGGGGGATGCTGACCAACTTGGTCAGCATCCCCCTCGTTGGCAAGTACAGGTGCGCTAGGTTGGCGCCGTCTGCTCCAGATGGTAGACTCGCCAAGCGTGGAAGCGGAACCTTGCGGCATAGGAGAATGGCATGGTGAATCGTGTGCCCTTTATGCTGATTGGCCTGGGCAACATCGGCCGGAATCTGTTGGACATCCTCGTGCACCGTGGCGAGGCGGTGCGTGATCGCTACGACCTCTCGTTCGTGCTGGTCGGCGCGGCCGATTCGTCAGGTGCGCTGGTGGACGCGGCGGGCGTCGACATGGCAGCGCTGCGCGACCTCAAGGCCTCGGGAGGAGCGATCGCGAGCTTGCCTGGCGCCCATGCGGGACTGGACGCCCGCGAGCTAGCACGCATGGCGCAGGCCGGTCTTCTAGTGGATGCCTCGCCCACCAACCTGAAGGATGGCGAGCCAGGTCTGACCTGCACGCGCCAGGCGTTGGAGCAAGGTTGGCATGTGGTGGCCGCCAACAAGGGGCCTTTGGTGCTCGCCTATCAGGAGCTCACAAACCTCGCGGCCAAGCGGGGCACGAACCTGCTCTTCAGCGGCACCGTTGCGGGGGGACTGCCGACGGTGAACATCGGTGTGCGCGATCTCGCTGGCTCGGGCGTGCTCAAGGTTGAGGGCATCTTTAACGGGACGACGAACTATATCCTGACGCGCATGTTGGAGGAGCGGATACCTTACGAAAAAGCCCTACGTGGGGCTCAGGAGGCCGGGATCGCAGAGGCTGACCCCACGTTGGATGTGGATGGGTTCGACGCTGCCAACAAGCTTGTCATCATCGCCAACAGCGTGTTGGGCCGTCCGACGGGATTGGCAGATGTGGCCATCGAGGGCATCCGACAGGTCTCGCTGGAGGATCTCGTCCATGCCCGCGAGCAAGGGCGGGTCATCAAGCCTCTGGCCGTAGCTGAGCGCCAGGGGGACGACTATGCGCTGCGAGTAGCGCCTGTTTCCCTTCCTGAGCGTCACCCCTTGGCGAGAACGGGCATGTGGGACATGGCCGTGGTCTATACCACGGACTATATGGGGATCATCAGTGCTGTGATCGAGGAAAAGGGACCAGTGCCGACTTCGGCGGCCGTGCTCCGCGACATGATCCATGCCTGCGCCTAGGCCGGCGGCGTCAGGCTATCGGCTCATCCCACAATCGGATCGCGATGTCATAGACGGCTGCTACGATGAGCCCCCATGATAGCAGGAGCAGCATCAAGAGCCCCACAAAGGCCCAAGGATTCTCTGATACTTGCAGGAACAGCTTGAGTAGGGTGACGTACATCGGCGTCCCTTCTGGCGCGGTATCTGCACAGTCCGAGTATAGCCTGTCTGCTGGTGTGGGCCAATGGCACGTGGTGACTCGAGAGGAGCGCATGTGGCTCTTGGGGTAGACGGCCTGCCTTGTGCGGAGGCGATGCGCGACGCGTTGCTCGGGTGGTATGAGGATGCCAGCCGTGACCTTCCTTGGCGCAAGACCGACGACCCCTATGCCATCTGGGTGTCCGAGGTCATGCTGCAGCAGACGCAGGTGGCTACGGTGATCCCCTACTATGGCGCGTTCATGGCACGCTTCCCCACTGTGGAGAATCTGGCGACTGCTTCGCTTGATGAGGTGTTGGCGCTCTGGCAGGGACTGGGATACTACCGGCGCGCGCGGAATCTTCACCGGGCTGCCAAGATCGTGAGCGAGCGCCATGACGGTCGGCTGCCGCAGGATGGTGAAGCTCTCCGAGAGCTGCCCGGTATCGGTGACTACACGGCGGGGGCCATCCTGAGCATTGCTTTTGGCCAAAGTGTGCCCGCTCTGGACGCCAACGCGGTGCGCGTCTTGGCACGGGTCATCGACCTAGATGAGCTCCCCTCGCGGTCCAAGGCGAAAGCCAAGCTGCATGCGTTGGCTCGAGCACTGCTACCCAGCCGGGCGCCCGGCTGTCTTAACCAGGCGCTCATGGAGCTAGGAGCTCTGGTGTGTACGGCGAGCAACCCCGACTGCGACGTATGCCCGTGGGAGGATGCCTGTCTCGCCCGCGAACGGGGAACCATTCTAGAGCGGCCTGTCCGCCGGGCGCGTAAAGAGGTGCCCGTCAAGCACTTTGCCGGCGCTTGTATCTGGTCGGAGGATGGCGTCCTGCTCTGTCGCCGCGAGCCGCACGGGCTCCTCGGAGGCCTTTGGGAGATCCCTTTGACAGAGATGACTGCCGATGGCGATAGGCTAGTCACGGCACAGGACTTGCTTCGCCGCCTGGGCCTAGTCGATGTGAATCTCGAAGCCTGTGGATTGGTGCGTCACGCCTACAGCCACTTTGGCGTACGGCTGCATCTGCACCAGGGATCAGCCAAGGGGAACGCTCACCCCATCACACCATGGGACACGTGTGAGCGCGTCATGCTAGACGATCTCGATGGCCATGGCCTCACCGGCTTGACCGTGAAAGCCCTGGAGGTCGCTGGCAAGCAGGACGGCTCGCCAGACTAGCAGGACGTTGCGAGACCGCTAGCCCTCACTACTATCTTGGCCAGGGATACCC
>CAYOBT010000315.1:0-538 GCA_964402205.1 uncultured Anaerolineales bacterium | reverse complement strand
TGCGTCGCGGGTCGAGGATGGCGTCCAGCTCTTCCGCAGTGAGGTAGCCTCGTTCTAGCGCGACCTGGCGCAGTGTGACCCCTCGTCTCAGGGCCTCTTGCGCAACCTTGGCCGCGGCCGAGTAGCCAATGTGCGCATTGAGCGCCGTCGCCAATCCCATGCTCCCCTCGCTGTAGCGGAGGCATCGCTCTGGGTCGGCCGTGATGCCGCGTACGCAACGGTCGGTGAACGCTATGATGCCGGCGGTCAGGATCTCGCATGACTGGATCAAGTTGTAGGCCAGGATGGGGATCATGACATTGAGCTCAAGCTGGCCAGCCTGCGCCGTGAGGGCAACCGTCTGATCGTTACCCATGACATGATAGCACACCATGTTCAGCATCTCGGCCATCACCGGATTCACCTTGCCCGGCATGATGGACGATCCAGGCTGCACAGCGGGCAAGTGGATCTCGGCTAGACCTGTGGTGGGTCCGGAGGATAGCAGTCGCAGGTCGTTGGCGACGCGAGTCAGGGTCACGGCGAGGGTCCGCATGGC
>CAYOBT010000314.1:0-3802 GCA_964402205.1 uncultured Anaerolineales bacterium | reverse complement strand
CGGCCGTTGCCTTGCTCTGTGGTCAGATGTATGACAACCCGAAGCATCAGGCCACTCCTCCTAACCGGTTCGTGGTCCTTACTGAGACTGCCCTTGATGTTCGCGCCAGTACGCTGCGATGCGTTTCACCCACGCACCAGTGCCGCCCGGGTCCGCTGCCGCGGTGGCGATTCGGGTAGGGGTTGGCTGGCCGCGGTTGGCCCAGAAGGCGAGACCTGCGCTCGGCACGGGCTGACGCTGGCCGGGGACGTAGCGCAGTTCCAGGACCGCAGAGTCTCTGGTGCCAAACTCGAATCCCGTCCCGCCGGCCAGCATGGCTTTGGCCAGCGGGTCGGAGAACTGGACACTGCGCCAGTCCATTGAAGAGCTCGCAAGGATGAGATGGATGCCCACGCGGTCGCCCTGGCGCGTGAGGCGGCTGAGCACCTCGCTGGAGGCCGGCGGAAGAGGCTTGTCGAAGGGGTCCGCATAGTCATCGATCAGGATGACGAGAGGCGGCTCGTCCTTCGCAGATTCTTGCGGGGCGAGGCGGCTGTCGGCCAGCGTCGCGATGCCATCCATGATTGGGCCAGCGTCTTGAGGGCTCGTGCCGTATCCCTGCGTATGAGGGAGCGCCCGCACCGCTGAAAGGTCGCCTCGGCCACTGCTCAGGAGATACAGGTGTAGTGCGTCAGGGGAATGGGTAGCTGCTAGGGCCAGCGCCATAGTGCGCAGCAGCGTAGACTTGCCGCAGCCTCGCGGCCCGGCCACCACGAGATGTTGCACCTCATCAAGGCGAATCGTCAGGGGTTCCAGATCCTGTACGCGCAAACCCACAGGGATGCGCAGATCCGCGCTGGGCTGTGGCTCTGGCAATACTGTGCTTAGCGGGAGCAGTCCAGGCAATGTCACGACGGGCGGGGCCACATCGCCCTGCCACGCGTTCGCCATCGCATGGACGAGATCACCAAGTCTGGCCATGCGCTCCGCATCTGGCTCGCCTTCCAGGCTGCCGGCGCACTGGAATTCCAGCCCATTGCCCGAGAGCAACGCTCGTCCTGGAATCGGCGGTGGGGGGTCTCCGATTCTGCCGACGATGGCTGCGTACTCGCCTCGGTCGGCTAGACGGAGGGCCATGGAAAGCGTGATGCTGGTCAGCACCTTGTAGCGAACGTCCCCAGTGCTGCCGGCGGTGAACACAATGTGGATACCGAGGTTCCCGCCCTCACGCACGAGCTGCGCCAAAGCGTCCTGGACCCACTCAAAAGTGGCGCTCAGGGCTGGGTAGTTGTCGATGACAAGCAACAGGGCTGGTAGCTCGTGGCCCATGGCGCGATAGCTAGGGAGATCGGCCGCGCCCGCCTCGCCCAGAAGCTCTTGTCGGCGTGCGATCTCGCGCTGGAGCATTTGGAACAGGCGCTCGACGGCTTCCTCGTCAGCGGGCGTGACCACGGAGCCCACGTGTGGGAGAGCCTCCAATGCCTTCAGGAGGCGTCCGCCAAAGTCCAGGATGTAGACGTGCAGGTCGTCGGGCGAATGATCCATGGCCAACGAGGTGACCAGCGTGAGAAGGAGCACCGTCTTGCCATAGCCGGGCGCGCCGTACACGGCTAGGTGATACTCGTCGCTGAGCGGCAGGCGCAAGGGCTCCTGGCACTGCGCCGCAGGGTTGTCCAGCATGCCGATCACTGGGGACATCCAGCGGGACGTTGGTTGCCACGTTGCGCCATTCCAGCCCTCGCTGTTCTCTCGGACCTGGGCGAGGGCGAGTTGCTCTGGCAGAGGATCAACCCAAGGGCGCCGAGCGGGCACGATTCTCATGTCGTTGGCGGTCTGTTCCAGCATCTGGACGACTGCCTGAAGCTGCGTGCTTCCCGGCGCACTGGTGACGGTGCGTCCAGGCTTGAGTAGGCTGACCCGCTGGCCATCCAGAAGCACCTCGGCGATCTCTAGCGGGTCCTCAGCCAAGAGGGCTTGGGGATCGTAGGATGCCCCACTCCAGGCCACCTGGAATTGCGTGAACTGCTCGTTCATGCCCACTTGAAAGTACGCTCGTCCGATGCCATTGAGAAAGGCGGCATCGGGACAGCGCAACATGGCGTTGCTATCTTCGGGCTGTGCCACTCGGAGGCACAGGCGAAAGCGCGTGTTTGCCTCGATCTGCCCATCGACGATGCCGGCAGGCTTTTGCATGGCCAGGATGAGCCTGAAGCCCTGTGCTCGCCCAAGGCGGGCGATGCTGACGAACTCTTTGGCGGTTTCGGGCTTTTCCGTCTTCATCTCAGCGAACTCGTCCACGATGATCACGAGATATGGCAGCGGCTCCCTTACGATCCCGCGTACATAGAGGTCCTGATACGCATCGATGTGGGTGACGCCGGCTTCGGCAAAGAGTCGTTGGCGACGCTCTGATTCGACGGCTAGCGAGGCGATGGCTCGCTCGGCCAGGTTGCCCTCTTGCAGGTTGGTGATGACGCCTAGCGTGTGGGGCAGCGAGGCGAAGGGGCGTGCCATCCCGCCGCCTTTGTAATCGATGAGCACGAATGCCACTCGATGCGGGTGGTAGTGGATGGCTAGCGACGCCACAACGGTCTGGAGCAGTTCGCTCTTTCCCGTGCCCACCATGCCAGCCACCAAGCCGTTGGGACCGTGTGCGCGTTCATGGAGGTCGAGCGAGACCGCTTCGCCTCCAGCAGCGAGGCCGATGGGCGCGGCGAGCGACCTCTGGGGCGGCAGGCTTTCCTCCCATCGTGTGGCGACGGCGAGGCTTTCCACGTCTGTGACGCCAAGAAGGTCCAGAAGCGTCACGATGGTAGGCAAGTCACTAGGCGTGGCGGGCTCTCGTAGCCGAATGGGGGCCATCGCTCGAGCAAACTGAAGAGCCTGCTCGGCTGAGACGGCGTCAGGCTGCAGCGTCACATAGTGCCCTTGCTCCTGATACGAGACAAAGGACGAAGGCTTGCTCTTTACCCGGACCTTTGTTTGACAAGCCTGTGGAAGGTGGCGGACCCTGTCGGAGAGGATGATGCTATAGATGCCTAGACGGGGGCCTTCGGCGAGGGCGCGGTTAAGCGCGGGTTCCTCTACGATGATCTCGGGGCCATCCAGGAGGAGTATGACGGCTGGCAGCATGATCGCCGCGTCCGATCGGCTCTCGGTCATCCGTCGGGCGCGCGCATCCAGCAGATCGTTGATCCTCTGAGACGACGCGTGCTGAGCATCTTGTCCAAGAGCCAAGTCGCGCAGACCATTGGCCCGCTGGAGATGCGGGAGCCACCGCGCCCAACTCCACCTGTGATCTCCCTCTGAGGGGGCTACAATCGCCAGTTGCACCTCGCTAGGTGCGTGATGGGTCACGATCTGAAACAGGACGGCACGCGCTAGCCCCATCCGTTGGTGTTCCGGGCCAGCTAACCCAATGACGCCCGACTCCCGGAGGTCCAGGCAGATCGGGATGTCGTCCACTTGGGCGTAGAGTGCTTGAAGGTTGATGGCCTGCTCAATGAGCGGATCGGGATCCAGTAGGTCGGTCTGCTCTGGAGCGTCGACAACTAGGAGGGCTGGCTGTTTTCCTGTACCGACGCGAAACACCCCAAAGTCGGCGTCCTCGGGAGTGCGAGCCCATAGGGAACGCTTCCTCTCTTGCACGATCTCGAGGCATTCGTGCGAGGGAGGATTATCGGCCAATGCTATCTCACGTTGACGCTTGGCAGCGTGCTCCAGCTCTTCCTTGACAAATGCCAAATACTGGCGGTACGCTGCCTCCCTTCTGGCCGTCTTGGCCTTGTGACGGCGTTTTTCCAGCAATCGTGTGGCGACGGTC
>CAYOBT010000313.1:0-3818 GCA_964402205.1 uncultured Anaerolineales bacterium | reverse complement strand
CATCGAAAAGATCTCCTATCGTCTCCACGCCCCTGAGCGGGGCGATATCGTTGTGCTGGATCCCCCAAGCCACACAGGCATCCCTCTCATCAAGCGCGTCGTGGGGCTGCCAGGCGAAGTCATCGCCATCCAGCAAGGACACGTGCTCATCGATGGAGAGATCCTATCGGAGCCCTATCTCCCCGAGCCAACTCGTGGCACCTACGCGCCTCACCTCATCCCCGAAGCGCATGTCTTTGTGATGGGCGACAACCGCTCCGCGAGCAACGACTCGCGTGCCTTTGGCCCCGTTGCCTATGAGCACATCGTGGGCAAGGCCTGGTTCCGGTACTGGCCTATAACCGCGATCGGTCTGGTCACCCACTAGCCTGAGCACTGCCGATTAGCTGGCGTCCTTGATGCTGCGTCCACCCTCGCTATAATGGGCTCCACGTGTGGCCCTTTGCGGCACAGGAAGGAACGCTGGGGAGCCATGGTCGATACCAAGCAGCGGCAAGTGCGCCAAACAGAGATCCATCAGCGGCTCCTGCAGATCTCGCGCGAGCTGGTGGGAGCACAGGACGTCGAGCAGCTTCTCCAAACCATGGTGGATGCGGCGCTGGAGATCGTCCCCGCCGCGGACCGATGCGTGATCCACCTTCTGGACGATGAAGGCGAGCGACTCATACCTCGCGTCTGCGCGCCCTGGTCCCCCGTCACCCTCAGCACCGAGGGATTCTCGCGCGACATTGGGGTGGCAGGTCGCACGCTTCGTGAACGACGCACCATCTGCGTCAACGACACGACCCGTTCACCCGACTATGCCCCGCTGCGGTCGCGGGGTGACCTTCGCTCGCTGCTTGTCTCGCCCCTCTATGCAGGCCAAATTCCCCTTGGAACGCTCAGCATCAGCAGCGCCGAGGCATCGGCCTTTGACGACCAAGACACCGAACACATGCAGACACTGGCTGCACAAGCATCGGTTGCTATCCACCAGGCCAACCTGCTTCAAGAAGCCATCGCCGAACGCCAGCGCAGCGAGTCGATCATCGAGAGCATGGCAGACGGGCTCTTTATCCTCGATGCGCATGGGCGCGTGATACGCACCAATCCGGCCCTATGCGAGCTAATCGGCCTCGCCGGTCAGTGGCGAGAGGGCGGCTGCGCACAGAACTCGCTACCACGCTCTCTGGCCGTCCTGCTCGATCCTAGCGGTGCCCGTATCATAGGTCCCTACTGCGCCATGGTGCCCCTAGCAGACGGCGGCGAGCTCGCGGTGGAGGTGCGTCCGACGGCGCTCGCGGATCCACGCCTTGGCCAAGTGCGCGTCGTGCACGACGTCACGCGCGAGCGCTCTGATGCCGAAGCACGTGCCGCATTCATCTCCCAGATCTCGCACGAGCTCCGCGCGCCCCTTCAACACATCCTGGGATTCGCCAGCATCATCAGCGATGTGACGGACCTTCCCGAGGAGGACTTGCGACGATTCTTTGGCCACATCAAGGATGAAGTCGATCAGCTCACACGCCTCGTGGACGACCTGGTCGAGCTGTCCCGCATCGATACCGGCCGCTTTAGCATTCGTCGAGAGGCGGTGGAGCTCGGTGGCCTCGTGCGTGACGCCGTAGCACGTCTCCAACCGCGGGCCGCTCTGAAGACGCTCTCGCTCGCCTACGAGGGGCCAAGCCATTCCGTCTGGACCCACACGGATCCTGGTCGTCTGACGCAGGTCATCGTGAACCTGACCGGCAATGCCATCAAGTTCACCCCACCCCAAGGTCGAGTCACAGTATCCGTGAAGAGCGGCGCGAACCATGCACAAGTGGATGTGCGGGATAGCGGGCCCGGCATCCCCCCCGAAGAGATAGACCGCATCTTTGATCGCTTCTATCAGGGCAGCATCAACTCGCGACAGCGGCACGCAGGGATGGGGCTAGGCTTGTACATCAGCAGAGAGATCATCCGAGCTTTGGGGGGCCGCATCTGGGTAGCTAGTCAGGAGGGACAAGGCACGACGTTCTCGTTCCAGCTTCCGCTGGCTACCAAACAGACAAAGGGAGGTGCGCCGGCATGAGCGCCATGGTTCTTATCATTGACGATGACCCGGTCTTTGTGGAGATGCTCGGGTTCGTACTTGAGCACGGTGGGTTCCAAACGATGGCCGCCTACAATGGAGCCGACGGTATCAAGATGCTCACGTCCGAGCCCATCGACGTTGCCATCTTGGACGTCATGCTCCCAGATATGGACGGGTTCGAGACTTGCCGTCGCATCCGAAGCAGCCCAAGCGTACGCGACGTTCCCATCCTGATGCTTAGCGCGCGTACCCAAGTGGCGGACAAGCTGAGCGGGTTTGAATCCGGCGCCGATGATTACGTGGCCAAGCCCGCCGATCCCAAGGAGATCATGGCACGCCTGAAGGCCTTGCTAGCGCGCGCCAAGAGAGCCCCGGCGCCAGCAAGCCGCGTGATCACCTTTGCCGGCGCCAAGGGCGGGGTGGGGACCACGACAACGGCTCTGAACGTGGCCACTGCGCTCTGCAATGGTGAGCGCAAGGTGCTCTACCTGGAGCTCCAAGGCTACGGCGCATCGGCACCCTGGCTTTTATCCCTGGAACCCTCGCCTAGCTTGCAGGAGCTCCTGGCACCAGAGGGATTCCGCTTGACGATGTCGTCGCTCCAGAGCTGCATCATCGACACAGAGAGCGGCCTGCACTATCTCCCTGGGTACCCCAAGGGCATCGCCACAGGAGCCATGCACAGCCGAAGACTGGGCGACGCGCTGACGCTGCTCCAGCAAGAGTACGATGTCATCGTAGCTGACATCGGGGCCACGACCATAGCCCGGGTGACCGAAGTGTTGAGCCAATCGACCGCGGTCTTGCCCGTGGCCGAGCATGACAGCCTCGCCGAGTGGCATCTTGGGGCCCTGCTCAAGTGGCTCGAAGGCAATCGCCAACAGTCTCGCGTACCAGGCATCATCCTGGTGCAGCGCTACGCCGGCCCTTCGCAAAAGACCGCTACCCAGATAGCCAGCGATCTAGGCAAAGGCATCCTAGAAGTGATCCCTTCCGCACCGAGTCTTCTCTACCACACGCATAGCAGGCGAGAGCTTGTCATCTCGGCCGATCCAGAGTCTGAGCTTGCGCAGAGCTACGCAGCGCTAGCGCAGCGTCTCATGGAGGACCCTATCGAGGTACCTCCCTCGCTCCGAGCCTAGCCCTCCCGTCAAACCACAGAGACGGCGGGACAACCCGCCGTCTCTCTCTACCCATCAACGCCGCCGGATAGCTCAGCCGTCAGCGTCCGCCTCGTTCATGCCGCTCAGCACCTCTTCCACAACCTGCATCGCATCATCCAGATCACGATCGGTTGCCAGCGCCAACTCACTGGCCAAGAGATCCTTACCACGATCGAAAAGCTGCCGGTCGACCGTGCCGAGAGGACGCTTGCCGGAAAGGAAGAACAACTTGCGCACCACGTCGGCAACCGTGCGAAAAGAGCCCGACTTGAGCTGATCCCGCATCAGAGCCTGACGCGCACGCAAGTCCGACTCGATCTCGCCATCACCAGGTGTAACGGCACACGATTGCAGCACGGCCATCAGGTGCTGTCGCCGGCCCACGGCCCGCAATCCCAGGTCGTTCGCACGGTTGACGGGCACCATAACCTGCATGGATTTGCAGACAGCGTCGATCACATAGTAGCGCCTAGCATCGTCTCCGATGCTCTTTTTCTGCACATGCATCACCGTGCCCGCCCCATAGCACGGGTGGACCACTTTGCTCCCTACCGCAAACATCGCAGCTCCTGCCTTTGCCAAGTCTGGCAACATAGCAC